>JAHKAP010000035.1 GCA_018825985.1 Candidatus Omnitrophota bacterium | reverse complement strand
CCCTAGGCTCCAAAACGCAAAATTAAAGAGTGTGAACCGAAAGTTACACTCGGTTGCCACGAATAACAGAAAGTTAAAAGGCTCCTAAACTTAGCCCTTAGTTATGAAATAGCTTGACACACTCTCTAACATAACAGACGTAAAAGAAGGCCGAATCTAACTCAAATTTTCAAAGAGCTGGGGACACCCTTAGCTTTAGCTGCGAGGGTGTCCCTATTCTATTTATTTTCTCTCAGCAGCCGGGATATATCCTTCTGTCGCCGCGCAATTCTTTCTCGTGGCATAATTTACAAATTAAAAGGGTGTCACTTTGGGAAACGTCCCCACTTCCCTAGTTTTATTTTGAGTATTGTGTGGCGTATTTATCAATTAGCTCGCGGATCATCCTCTGGTATTTAGTATTATGTTGCTGGGCCTGGCGCTTAAAGAATTCAATGCTGGACTTATTAAGCGATATAGTGATCTTTTCAGTTTCTTCCGGAATCGCCAATTCAGCTGGCGGAGGAAGAAAATCCTTTATTTTGGTCAATTTCCCGATAGGCATATCTGAATTATTATTCCTTGCTTTCATAGTAATCTTTTCCCTTTCTCCAATATCCGGCTCCGATAATCCTAATTTTATCTCCGCGATAAGTAAACCTGACGGTTAAAACTTTATCTTCAACTTTTCCTATGCAGAAAAATCTTTCTTCTTTACTAGTATGCTTTAAATCAATATATATCTTCCTATCCGCGTCCTTAAATACCCTGCAAGCAATGACAAAATTAACTCCATGTTTATATAGGTTTGCTGATTCTTTGGCCTCGTCCCAAACAAAACTTCCGAATATTATATCCAAATCTCTGCCCCACAATCAAAATATAACATTAATATGGCTATTTGTCAATATAATTATACATATAATATATAGCCATCTTCATTCTCTATATTAATAGACGCGAGAAGAGACCAAATCTAACTCACTATTTTCAAAGAACACCCACCGCCGCCCCGCCCCACTGTCCCGAACAACTCGGAAACAGTTTCCCTCTTTCGCCCCAAAACCCCCTAATTTAAAAAGTGCAAACTGACTTGCTGGAATTCATTATATCACATAAGCTTAAACCCAAGGGACCCGGTCCCTATTCCGCAAATTGTGATATCATGCGGCTATTTCCAAGTAATTGGACGAGTCAACTTTGTATTCTTATCGATAATTACCATATCTTCAAACTGGCAACTCATCAAGTGCTTTTCTTTAATCTTCATGTGAAAATCAGCCGCTTGCTTTAGCTCTTCAGCCCTTCTAGCTATGGGAATAATTATACCAACCTTCTTTGTGGGGAACGTAGCTTTTACTGCCTTCAGGGCCGGTATCAAATCGCTATCTCCTGAAATGATTATTGCTGTATCCCATAGGTCAGTCACAGCAGTCTCAAAAAGCTTAATCGCGATGTTAACATCGGTTTGTTTTTCCTCAAAAGTCTGGTATTGCCTGTGGCAAACTTTGCATACCCTATCCACCCGCCGGAACTCGCCAAAAACTGGCTGGACGCCTTCCGATTGTAAAGCCCTAACATATATCTGATGCCTGGCTAGTTTCCTTTGATCCCAGGTAATATAAGTAGTGAAGTAAAATATGCTGGTAATTTCACTGGATGAAGCAATAAATGTTTTTGCTAGCTTGGCGAGGTTTAGCCATTTATATTTATAATAGGAGGGTAATGCGTCTAAAGAATGGTATATATTAAAACCGTCCGCGAAAAAAGCACATCTATTCATATCTTAATCCGCTATATAAAAAAAAATCCCGAACTCACGAAGAGTTCGGGGCCAGCAAGATACGAGATCTCGCTGGGATGATTATTTTTTATACCATATAATATCTCGATAGTCAATATCTTTTTCCTATTTAAAGTATGCCACATAATTATGTCTTTTTAAAGATTTATACCCTATAAACTGGTTGCAATCTGCGACCACTTACTTTCTACTACTAATAGACGCTTTAATTGCGTAAATCTAACAAACTTTTCTATCACTCAGTATACTTCTATTCTTCTCAACCGCCGCCTCGCCACCGCCCTTCCCCGAGTTTAGGGGACACCCTGCCGATTGAATTACGGGGTGTCCCTATTTACTATAGTTTAAAAAATAGTCGCTGTCCCTAATTATTCAGTCTCAGAATTACCAAATAAACAGAACCGTCCCCTAGTTTTATGATTTAGTTTCTAAAACCTCACGAAGTCCGGGATGGACAATAAAATTAAAATCTTTAGGATTTTTACGTGCTTGACTTATAAGTAAATTATAGTCTTTGCCCTCATATTCAAAATGCATAACATTATTAATTTCAATACCTAACATGCCGCTTTTAAAACAAAATGCGATAATGTCATCAATTCCATATTCTGATCTTGAAACTGCATAATTTGCTACTCTCTCTCTTAATTGACTTTCAGTAAAAAATGTATTTCTTCCAAAAAATATCTCCGCACATATATCATCAATGTCAGGATATCCAATCATATACTCTTGCCTTATACTTCTCAATAAATAATCGGAATAAAGCTTCTCCGATTCAAGAATAATTTGTTCATCTACGACAGTCTTTTCCTTTTTCATCATATTATCTAAAATATAGGTACAAAATGTTAAAATATCCCTTGGTCTTAGCATCGTCTTTTCCATAATATAATCAAACACATTTACAATAGACCCGACATTATTTCCGAATACAGCCCTCCACAAATCATCATAATTGCCGCCAACTATTCCTTTAGCAGAAGCTATACGTTCACAAATAACTGCCTTCAGCAATTCTTTATCCCACTTTAATGCCTGAGGTTGTCTTTTATCAAAGTCAGAATCATATTTTGATGATATTTGATAAATATCCGTCCTTAGAAAGCATACTACCTTACAATCTCCAAATGAACTATTAACGTTAATTCTATTCATAATATCAAAAAGCGAATTAACTAAAGCGGAAATGCTTGATATATTTTTTTTGTCCCAATCTTTGTCCAAATTATCAATTAAAACTACTATAGGATGATGATTGCTAATTTTTAAAACAGCTTTCTGCATTTTTGGAAAATACTCTTTATAAAAATTTTGTAGAATGATAGCTCTAAGGTCATTTGTTTTAGATTGCATGACTACATCGCAAAATCTATTAATTATATCATTAAACCGAATGTCAAATTCCGTATGCGTATCAACATACTCTTCCAGAAGCGTTACTACATCATGAAATGATCCAGGATCCACCATAAAATTATTAGTTACTTCATATCTCTGACATTGAATAGCAATCTCCGTAAGAATTAAATACTGCCAAAACATCTCGAAAAGTGCAGTAACGCGTTCATTTCCTGCCCTACTATACAAATAGTCGATAGTACTAATTAATTGTAATTTAGAAGGTACTATTTCAACCACAATATTCCGAGGATGTCTCTTAAAATCTTTACTGAGTTGGAGAAAATTAGCTGTTTTCCCGGTACCCCTACGACCAATAAACAAATCTTTCCTAAATCTCCTCGCTTCTAAGAAATCATTTGTTTCAATAAAAGAATCATCTAAATTGGAGTCATATTCCGCAGCAGGATGACCCAAAGCTAAAGATAATTGTTCCTTAAGAACAGCTTGTTCTTTGTTTTTCTTTTCATTTTCTAAAATCTTTAATTTCGCGTCCTTAATCGGTCTCAACCAATTTTCTAGAAGTTGGAGAGCTTCTTTTTTATCTCTATACACACGCCTTACCTGTTGCAAATCAAGCATCTTATCAGATGGATACTCCTGAAGTATTATAATCTTTTTCTGTTTCCCCAAAGCATAGCCAGCTAGAAAAGCTACTTGGGCATTTATTTCATCATATCCTTTATAATCAATTCCTACCATGTGACATACAATCAATTCACTCTTATTAATAGTTTTTAATAGATGGATTAATTTATGGCTCGAGATTTCAGAAGAATCATCAATTTGTATATTAAATAGAAAATCTCGACAATTTTCTTCCAAATATTTATATATAGGTCTTTTAATAGGCATGTTCGCATCTGCATTTATAAAGAAAACTTGGGGATTATCAGAAGTATCGGATAAATCAGAAAAGGTGAATTCTGAAAAAAAAGCTCCATATAATTTTCCAGCCAAAGCGTCGATATCAGAATAATCGATACGTTTTATATCTTTCAAAATATCAATAACATTACCACTTCTGCTTTCTTCTTTTATGAGTATTGGTATTTTTCCATTTGCTATACCAAATCCAAGTTCAAAAAGTACATTTTGGTTTATATATGTAATGTCTGCAACAATAGCGTGTGATTCTAATATGTGAGAGCATATTTTACAAAAGATGATCCCCCCTGAATCACTTAAGTTTATCCAAGGAAAAAGATCCATCCCTTTTAACTCTACATGATTACAAATATCATTCATATAGCCATTAATTTTAGGTACTGACGGGTAGGCAAAGAATACCTTTAAATCATTCTCATTAGGCAATAATTTATTACAAAGTGAACCTGTAAAAGCACAATATCTATAGTTTTCTTTTGGATTGGTTACCATATATTTCCTCTCATTATAGAGTAATCATTTTTTGGATAGCGAGACATATTTTAAACACCCTCATTCTCAACAAAGAAATATTTGATAAAAAAGGTCTGCTAGCGGGTGACCGAAGGATGGCGGCGATTGGGAGGATCCACACCGGGCGGAGGGGCCCAAGAGCTGCCTCCTTCGGGCAGGACCCGCTAGCCGTTATTTATCGAATAATTCTTTTTGATTATCTTTATTTGCAATCCCGAAGTGTTCGTAGGTGAGCTTGGTAACTTGTCTACCCCGGGAGGTACGTTTCAGGTATCCAGCCTTGAGGAGATAAGGCTCTATAGTGTCAACAAGGGTGTCGACTTCTTCATTCAGGCTGGCAGCCACTGACTCAATTCCCACTGGCCCGCCTTCATAAGTATCAATAATAAGCTTAAGGACCTTGCGGTCTAAATTATCAAGCCCGGATTTATCAATCCCTAATTCATCTAAGGTGCGCGATGCCACTGCCACATCAATTTTAGCGATCTCCTCCACCTGGGCAAAATCCCTTACCCGGCGCAATAAGCGATTAGCGATCCTGGGAGTGCCTCTTGCTCTTTTAGCAATTGCAATTGCCGCGTCATTTTCAATTTTAACTTTAAGTATATCTGCCGAGCGCATAATGATTTCAGCTAAATCATCTATTTTGTAGAAATCCAAGTGGTGGAATATGCCGAACCTGCTTCTTAAAGGAGAAGTCAGTAATCCGGTGCGGGTAGTTGCCCCTACTAAAGTAAATGGCTTTAAATGGAATTTTATGGTCTTGGCATATGGGCCTTTATCGATCACAAAATCGATCTCAAAATTCTCCATTGCCGGATAAATGAATTCCTCAACTACTTTGGATAAGCGGTGGATCTCATCAATAAAAAGAATATCCCCTTTTTCCAGGTTGGTTAATATCCCGATCAGATCCCCTGCCCTTTCAATTGCCGGTCCGGAAGTCGCGGTGATCTTGGAATGCATTTCATGGGCGATAATATGAGCCAGGCAGGTTTTTCCTAAACCCGGAGGCCCGGAAAAAAGAATGTGTTCTAAAGGCTCTTTGCGCTGTTTGGCAGCGGTTAAACAGACCTTTAAATTAGCCACCATATCTTTCTGGCCGATAAAATCAGTCAATTTATTAGGCCTTAAAGAAAGGTTTAAAACTACATCTTCTTCGGTTTCTTGTTTGGCTTTAAGAAAATTTACAGGTGGGATGACCCCTCCTAATCCTGCCGGGGTATCACTGGCGTAGATATACTCGGAATTAGTTCTCTTCCTGCTGGGCTTCATTGCTTTGTCGTTTGTTATAAGGTATTATATTCTCGTCGTTACGGGCGACCTCAATTTCCCCAAAGACTTCTTTCTGCCGGGCAACAATCTCTTTTAATTTAATCAATTCCAGGATAGCTAAAAAAGTAACAATGATCTCCATTTTAGTCTTGGCCTGGGTAAACAACTCCGATAATGATACTGCCTGCTTAACCAGCAACAGATGCAGGATATTATGCACCTTATCCTCAACCGTGTATTCATCTTTAATAACCTGATAGAATAATTCCTTGGGCGCGTCTTCTAAAGCTTTGGAAAAAGCGCTGATCAGGTCAAATATACTGGCTTCAAAATAAACCGGAGGCGCATCCCCATCCTGTTTCTCCGGAAGGAAAACTGGTTCACCGGTCTTCGGCCTTTTAAAAATATCCCGCTGGGATATTTCCCTCTGCCTTAGATTTTCCGCTACTTCCTTAAACTTCTCATATTCCAATAACTGCCTGACCAAATCCTGCCTGGGGTCATCTTCCTCATCTATTGCCTGCTCGCCTTCTCGCGCCGGTAAAAGCATTTTGGATTTTATCTGGAGCAAAGTCGCTGCCATCACTAAAAACTCTCCAGCGATATTTAAATCCAGCGACTGCATCAACTCCAGGTATTGCATATACTGCTTGGTTACCGCAGTAATCGGAATATCGTAAATATTTAAATGGTCCTTTTTAACCAGGTATAAAAGCAGGTCCAAAGGCCCTTCGAATATTTCTAATTTTATCTTATAGTTCATGAGCACCTATATACGTCTGCCGAAGGCAGACATTTAGTGAGATCCGCCAAAGGCGGATAGAGCACATTTATATCCCCATCGCTTGCTTTACTTCATGCATGGTCTTGGAAGTCGCTTCCAGGGCTTTTTCCCTGCCCTCTGCTAAAATCTTTTTGATCTGATTCTTGTCCTGCTCTAATTCTTTGCGTTTGGCTTTAAAAGGAGCTAATTTATCCCAGAGCCCTAATGCCAGCCTTCTCTTGCAATCAGTGCAGCCTACCTTAGCCTTTGAGCACCAATCATGGACGTCTTCTTTTGCCTGCGGCTGGTATATTAAATAATAAGAATACACATTACAGGTATCCGGATGACCTACGTCCGATAATTTTACCCTCTTCGGGTCAGTGAACATGGTCTGGATCTTCTTCTTGATCACTTCTTCAGAATCTGAAAGATTGATGGCATTATCGTAACTCTTACTCATTTTCCTTCCGTCTAAACCTAAGAGCCTGGAGGTCTTGGTTAATATCGCCTCCGGGTCAGGAAAAACTTCTTTTTTGTAAAGACTATTAAAACGGCGGGCGATCTCCCTGGTCAGTTCCAGATGAGGAAGCTGGTCTTCTCCTACGGGAACTTTCTGAGCCTTGTAAATTAAAATGTCCGCTGCCTGAAGCACTGGATAACCTAAGAAACCATAGGTATGCAAATCCCGGGATTTGATTTCCCTTAATTGTTCTTTATAAGTCGGGCATCTCTCCAGCCATCCTAAAGGAGTAATGCAGGATAAGATCATATATAAATCCAAGTGAGTGGATACCTCGGACTGGACAAAAATAGTCGCTTTTTTGGGGTCGATACCGAAACTAAGCCAATCTATTACATTATCTAATCCGGATTCAACTAAAACTGAGGGGACCTCATATTCGCTCATCAAGGCGTGCCAGTCTGCCACCATAAAAAAACATTCGTATTCATCCTGCAGCTTGACCCAGTTATCCAGGGTGCCGGCTAAATGGCCAAGATGAAGTTTACCGGTAGGCCGCATACCGCTAAGTATTCTTTTTTTCATATTTTATTCCTCTAACACCCGGGCGATCTTCTGAACCTGGAAAGCCTCGATCACATCGCCTTCTAAGATAGCGTCAAAATTCGCTAAAGCCACGCCGCACTCAAAACCTTCTTCTACTTCCTTAACATCATCTTT
Source organism: Candidatus Omnitrophota bacterium (assembly GCA_018825985.1). Lineage (GTDB taxonomy): Bacteria > Omnitrophota > Gorgyraeia > Gygaellales > Profunditerraquicolaceae > JAHKAP01. Next base: position 54,982 of record JAHKAP010000035.1, on the reverse strand, counting down.
AAAGCGCTTTAACGAAGATATCTTTCCGGTATAAATTACTGTCCCGTTACGCACCAGTTCAGCTTCAGCCGAACGAATGACCTTGCCCTTAGAAACAATGCAACCGGCAATAACTCCGTGCGAGGAAAGCCGGAATACTTTTTTGATCTCCACCCTGCCTAAAAATACCTTCTTTAATTTAGGCGCCAACATACCGGTTAAAGCCGCCCGAATGTCATTAGCCAGCTCATAAATAATATTATATATGCGCACATCCTGGCCTTCTTTGGAGATCAATTCCTTAGCCTGTTCATCTACAACAATGTTAAAACCTAAGATCAAAGCATTAGAAGCTATCGCCAGGATCACGTCGGAAGTATTGATATTGCCGATACCGTCATGGATAATACTCATCTTGATCTCTTCGGTATTTATCCTGCCTAAGGTATCTTTAATCGCCTCTAATGACCCTTGGGCATCAGCTTTAATTACCAGGTTAAGCTCCTTAAGCTTTCCCTGTTGGATCTGGGAATACAGGTCTTCCAACCCCATCCTCTTTATTGAAATTATCTGCTGGTCCCTCTCCTGTTCCTGTCTCTGCAAAGACAGGTTCTTGGCTGTCTTTTCATCCTCAATTACATAAAACTGTTCGCCTGCTTCAGGAACCCCGGATATACCTAAAACTTCAACCGGGAAAGAAGGCATTGCTTTGGTAACTGAATGGCCGCGGGCATCATACATTGCCCGGATCTTCCCGTAAAATTTACCCACTATAATATTATCATTTAAATGCAAAGTTCCGTTTTGCACCAGGAGTGTCGCTATCGGCCCCTTACTCTTGATCAGTTTTGCTTCCAGCACAATACCTTTAGCCAAGCGGTCAGGATTAGCCCTTAATTCCATCATCTGGGCTTCTAAAAGCACCATCTCTAAAAGTGTATCTATGCCTTCTCCGGTCTTGGCTGATACCGCGACTGTAATAGTCTTTCCGCCCCAATCTTCAGCTGTAAGGTCGAGCGCGGATAATTGTTTTTTAACCCGGTCCAGGTCAGCGCCTGATTTATCAATTTTATTCACTGCTACGATTATTGAAACTCCGGCGGCCCGGGCATGGTCGATCGCTTCTTTGGTCTGAGGCATAATACCATCATCAGCAGCTACAACTAAAATCACCATATCCGTGACCTTAGCTCCTCTTGCTCGCATGGCTGTAAAAGCCTCATGGCCGGGGGTATCTAAAAAAGTGATCTCGCCGTGGGGCAGAACCACCCGGTAAGCCCCGATATGCTGGGTAATCCCGCCGTGTTCTGATTCCGCGACTTTACTCTTGCGGATAGCGTCCAAAAGCGAAGTCTTGCCATGGTCTACATGTCCCATTAAAGTAACTATCGGAGACCGCGGCTTTAATTGTTCCTGAGAATCTGCGTCTGTATGTAATTCTAAGGCTATCTCTTCTTTAGCCAAGGCTTTTTTAACCGCAAAACCATATTTTTCACAGACCTTAGCCACTATCTCTTCTTTGAGAAAATTATTTAACCCCGCCATAACACCCATACCCATCAAAGTCTTGATCAGGTTGGAAGATTTATCCACCAGCCTAATAGCCAGGTCTTTAACAGTAATAGGTAATTCTAGTTCCAATTCTTTAGTCAGCGTTACAGGAGGAGGAACTAATATAGGCTTAGGAGGTTCAATTACCGGCTTAGGGGCTTCGACAGCCGTAGGCTTCGGAGGTTGGGCCACAGTTGGAGCATGTTTTGCCGGTTCAGCAACTACCGGCTTATGCGCCTCTACTTTTAGTTTTGCCTCGACCTTGGGCCTAACCTCTTCTTTTACCGGAAGATGGGCCTGTTTTTCAACAACTTTAGTTTTATGCAGGCCCGCCTTAGCCGCCTTAGGTTTTTCAACTATCTTAGGTTTAGGCGCTGGTTTAATCTCTTTTTTAACCGCCTTTGGTTTTACCACAGGCTTAGCTTTAGGCTTAGCCCTGGTCTCTGTTTTTGCCTTAGGCTTAATCTTTGCTTCTGCCTTTGTCTTGGTTTTTTTCTTTCTATCTTCGGTCATATTATCCTATTCTTTCACGGCTGATGTTTTTCTGCTCTTTTTTTCAGCCTTTGGCTTGACGGTCTTGGTTTTAGCCGGAGCCTTAACTTTAGGTTCGGCCTTAGTTTTGGCTCTTGCCTCTGTCTTAGGCTTAGCCTCTGCTTTGGTTTTGGATTCAATTTTAGCCCTGGTTTTAGCCTTCTTGGCTTTTGTTTTTGCTTTTTGCTCTACCTCTACCCTTACCTTTTCTTCTTCAAGCGCCTCGGCAGCCAATTTAACCCGGCTGGCAGCTTCAGCAGCCGCAGCTTCCGCAGCAGCAACAACAGCCGCAGCAGTCTCTTTGGTCCGGATATCCAGTTCCCAGCCGATCAACTTAGACGCTAAACGCACATTCTGGCCATGTTTTCCGATAGCCAAAGAAAGCTGATCATTAGCCACAATTACCTCGGCCCGCTTATTAGCTTTATCTAATTTTATCTCCGATATTTCAGCCGGTAAAAGCGCGGCCTTGATATATTCCTTTATATCTTCATTATAACGCACAATATCGATTTTCTCACCTTGTAGTTCGTTAACGACATTTTTCACCCGGTTCCCCCGCATCCCCACACAAGCGCCCACTGAATCCACTTTTTCATTCTTGGAAGCAACCGCGATCTTGGTACGCTCTCCTGCCTGGCGGGAGATGGCTTTTATTTCCACTGTTCCATCGTATATCTCCGGGACTTCTAATTCGAATAATTTCTTCACCAGGCTGGGATGGGCCCGGGAAAGGATGATCTGAGGGCCCTTAAGCTCTTTTCTTACCTCCAGGACATAAGCCCGGATCCGCTGGCCCTGTTTGAATTCTTCTTTAGTTGATTGCTCCCTTTTTAAAAGTATGCCTTCGGCCTTGCCCAGAAGATCAATAATTGTATTTCCTTTTTCAAACCTGTAAACCGTGCCGCTGGTAAGTTCACCTACCCTGGCCTGGAATTCATTAAAGATCACATCCTTTTCAGCCTCCCGGATCTTCTGAATTACTACCTGCCTGGCGGTAGAAGCAGCGATCCTGCCGAAATCAAAAGAAGTGATCTCTTCTTCGTTTTTATAAGCGTGGATCTTGCCGTTGGATAGATCAACCTTAACACTTAACTCTTCTCCGGGCTTAGTGTCGATTACCTTGCGGGCAGCGCTTAAAATTGCGCTCTCCACTGCCGCTACCAAAACTTCTTTTTTTATACCCTTCTCCCTCTCCAACTGCTCGATTATGCTTAATAATTCCTGACTCATGTTTAACTCCTATGTAGTTTCTATGTTAGTATTGATTACGTGATTTTTATCGGCGTAATCTGATTTTTAATCTGCGTAATCTTATTTGATCTTCTGCTTAGCTTTATTTATTTTAACAAAAGGTATTTCTATTGTTACTCCTTCTGTTTCGACGTAAACTGAATTTTCATCCGCTTTACGGATAAAACCCTCTAATTCAACCTTGCCATTTACCGGCTCAACCAGAAAAAACCGGGCTTCTTTATTTAGACAACGGATAAAATCATTTTTAGCGGATAGCGGACGGTCGAGGCCGGGAGAAGATACTTCCAAGATATACCCCTGCTCAATTATATTAACCTCATCCAGCATCAAGCTTACCCAACGATTGACTTCCCCGCATTCTTTTATAGTGATCCCGCCTTCCGGCTTATCCACCAGGAGCCTTAAGATTACATCCCTGCCTTGATAATTACAAATAAGCTCAACCAACTCCAGGCCGCGCCCTTTAACACTTTCGCCTATTATGGCGGTTAATCTCTCGGATAACTCTTTTCTATCCATTATCTACGATCCTCTTTACTATTTCTTCAAAAGAAGCGATGATTTTCTCTTTAGTCCGGCGGACTTTCAATTCCAGATTATTGTTTTTTAAAAATTCCTTACCGATGATTATCTGAAATGGCATACCGATCAGGTCCGCGTCTTTAAATTTAACCCCGGCCCGTTCATCTCGGTCATCTAAAAACGGTTCTATCCCTTTTTTTTCCAGGGCGTCATAAATACTTTTAGCCTTATCCATGATTTTCTGGTCAGTTACATCCAAAGGCATAATTATCACCTGAAACGGAGTTATTTCTTTAGGCCAAATGATCCCTTCGGCATCGTGGTTCTGTTCAATGATCCCGGAGATTAACCTTGAGACCCCGATCCCGTAACAACCCATTATAATAGGCAGGCTCTTCCCTGTCTGATCCACAAAATTCGCCCCTAAACTAACGCTGTATTTGGTTCCCAGTTGAAATATATGCCCTACTTCAATCGCATTAACTTTTTTCATCCCGGTTTTGCATTTGGGGCAGGTAATATCTTTTTCTTCGCTGAAAGTCCGGGTAAATTTACATCCCTGGCAGGAACAGACTATATCTTCTCCGATCTCAGCCGGGACCATAAACTCGTGGGATAAATTCCCTCCCATTACTCCCGGATCAGCCTCAATACATAAAAAATCTAGCCCTAAGCGTTTAAAGATCCGATGGTAGGCGTCATACATTATATTGTAATTATTTTTTAACCCTTCTTCATCTTTATCAAAGCTATAGGCGTCTTTCATAATAAACTCGCAACCCCTGACCAGGCCAAAACGCGGACGGATCTCATCCCGGAACTTAGTCTGGATTTGATACAGTACCAGGGGCAGCTGCCGATAAGAAGAAACATTATTCTTAACCAGGTCAGTGATAACTTCTTCATGGGTCGGACCAAGGCAGATGTTTCTTTTCCTGCGGTCAGTAAACCTGATCATCACCTCGCCCATATCCTGGTCCCGGCCTGAAGCCAACCATAATTCCAGGGGTTGTAAAGCCGGGAGCAATAATTCGTTAGCACCTGTTGCGTTCATCTCCTGGCGAATGATATTCTTGATATTGTTCAGCACTTTTAACCCTAAAGGCAGATAAGTATAAACCCCGGACATCAACATCCGGATCAACCCGGACCTAAGCATCAATTGATGGCTGGCTGATTCCGCCTCCTGGGGAGTATCTTTTAAAGTCGGAATAAATAATTTCGTCCAATACATGGAGCACCTCTATTTATATATCTAGCGACATCCGCCAAACCGCGTCAAATCTATTTGAAACTCTATTAAAGCGCGTAGGCTGATATTTCCTTCATTAAAATATCCACGCACTGATCAACCTTGACCTTCTTTACTGGTTTCCCTTTTTTAAACAGCAGCCCTTCTTTCTTACCAAATGCCACTCCCAGATCGGCCTCTTTGGCTTCGCCTGGGCCGTTGACCACACAACCCATTATAGCCACCGTTGGGAACTGTCTACGGTCTACGGTCGACGGTCGACGGTCCCTATCCATGGACTGTGGACTATGGACTGTGAACTGCGTCATCTTCCTATTAATGTCGTTTACTATCTTAATCAGATCCACTCCGCAGCGGCCGCAGGTCGGACAACTGATGATTTCAGGGCCAAATCTGCGCAAGCCTAAAGACTCTAATATTCTCCTGGCAGCCCCTACCTCTTCTGACGGAGTATCGCTCAGAGATATCCTTATTGTATCACCGATACCCTGCATTAGTAAAGCCCCGATTGCGATACTGGATTTTATTATACCGGTAGCTGTTGCACCCGTAGCAGTTACTCCTAAATGCAATGGATAAGCGCATAATTTAGAGATCTTTTGATAAGCCTCTACAGTATCCAGGATATTTGAGGCTTTTAATGAAATTACAATATCGTTAAATCCGCAGCCCTCAAGTATTTTAATATAATCCAAAACCCCCTTTACCATCAAATCCGCCATCGACCTATGCCCTGGCGTCTTGGAATCCCGGTGCCAATCCCTTACTGAACCAGAGTTAGCCCCAACCCGTATAGGTATATGATTAGCCTTAGCTTTTTTTACGATCTGCCGGATTTCTTCTTTTTTATAAATATTCCCCGGGTTAAGCCGGATTTTATCCGCTCCGCTATCTATGGCCTGTAAAGCTAAACGGTAATCAAAATGAATATCCGCAACCAATGGTATTTTAACTTTAGGCCTGATCAAGCCTAAAGATTTAGCGTCAGCCATATCCTTTACCGCCAGCCGGATGATCTCGCAGCCTAAACTCTCCAACTTTTTTATTTCCCTGACCACGGCAGAGGCATTTTCAGTCTTAACCTTAACCATTGACTGGATCGCCACCGGATTATACCCGCCGATAGCCAGGTCGCCTATTTTGATAACTTTTGTCTTATGCCTGATTATCTTCATCGGATAAACAATTTATTCACCTTATCGATCCAGCCGAAACGGATTAAGTCATTATAAAACACCGCCACCGCCAGGGTAATCAATAAACTCATGCCTACATTAGAAAATATCCTCTCTGCTCTTAAGGATAAAGCCTTACCCCTGATCTTTTCTATCAATAAGAGCACGATGTGCCCGCCGTCTAATGCCGGCAAAGGCAATAAATTAAATATCGCCAGGCTGATGCTTAATGCAGCCATCAAATGCAGGATAGCCACTAAACCTATACTGGCAGCCTTAGAAGTCAGATAATACATCCCTAAAGGCCCGGTTACAGAATCCTTTATTGATAAATTTCCGGTGATCATCCTCCATAACGCCTTATAGGTCAGTGCCGATAAATCCAAAGCTTTATTCATTCCCATAAAGAAAGATTTAAAGAATCCATATTTGATTTGTACGATCTCATCTGCGGGAGTAATCCCCAGCAAACCGATATTCCGTTTTTCTCCCAGGACATCCTTTAACGGCTTCTCCCTTATCACAACTGCGAAATTCAATTCCTGGCCTTCTCTTAAGACCATGACATCAACCTTTGATTTATCTTTACGCATCTGCACCGCAGCCTGTAACTCCGGCCAGGTCAGTGTTTTTTTATTATCAATACTAATAATTTTATCACCGGAGATTATCCCGGATTCTTTTGCCCCGAAACCGTCGACTAAACCCCCGACCTTAGTGGTTAAAGTAGGAAACCCGATGAAAAATATCAGCCAGAAACACAAAAAACCCATGATATAATTTAAAAACGCGCCGGCGAAGATTATCTTAAAACGCTGTTTAAGAGGTTTGGAAAAATATTCATCCGCCCCCCCCTTATATTCATCCAGGTTATCCCCGGCTAATTTTACATAACCGCCAAAGGGTATCGCTGAAAGCGAATACTCTGTCTTATTTCTTACCTTAGTGAAAAGCCGGGGCCCAAAACCAATGGAAAACTTCTCCACCCTCACCCCTACCCTGCGGCTAGCGATAAAATGCCCCCACTCATGTACGATTATCAATAGTCCTAAAATAAATATAAAAATAAAAAAAGAAATCATATTTTCCTTTCTATAATAAATGGGGTCAGAATTATTTTTTTGGGATACAAGAGGTAGAAAAATAATTCTGACCCCATTTCTGACCCCATTTCTTTATCCATTTGATTATTATTCAGCATATTCTTTATTTATTTATAATCCTATGGGCTTCCTGCCTGGCCCAATTGTCGGCCCTTAAAATCTGCTCCAGGTTCGGATCCCTGATCTTTTTATGGCGGCTGATTACTTTTTCGATCACCTTAGGGATATTTATAAACTTTAGGTTGCCTTTTAAGAATTCATCAACACTTATTTCATTCCCGGCATTTAATACCGCCGGAACCGTGCCTTTTTCTTTAGCCGCTAGATATGCCAGACCTAAACAGGGAAATTTCTTAAGATCCGGTTTATCAAAATTCATCCTCCTTAATTTATAAAAATCAACCCTTCCTGCCTCACCAGAAAGCCTCTTAGGATAAGTCAGCGCGTACTGGATAGGAATACGCATGTCCGTAACCGATAACTGAGCCATTACTACACCGTCGATAAATTCAACCATGGAGTGAATTATAGCTTCCGGGTGGACCAGGACCTTGATTTTTTCAACCGGAACATTAAATAAATACATCGCCTCTAAAATTTCCAGCCCCTTATTCATTAAAGTGGCTGAATCTACCGTAATCTTCCTGCCCATCTGCCAGCGGGGATGCCGCAAAGTATCTTTAACCGAGATGCCCTTAAACTCTATCCTATTTAACTCCCGGAACGGTCCGCCGGAAGCAGTTAAATAAATATTTTTAAGTTCCTGTTTGTCCCGCCCGTCCAGGCACTGCCAGATAGCTGATTGTTCGCTGTCTATCGGAATGATCCTTATCTTTTTCTCTAAAGCCTTGCGCATGATCATCGGCCCGGCCATGACTAAAGCTTCTTTATTCGCCAGGGCTATTTCTTTTCCTTTATCAATAGCCTTTAATAAGGGCAGGAGGCAGGCTGAGCCGCTGATAGCCAGAAGCACCGCGTTGATTCTTTTATCTTCAAGCATCAGCTCCAGTCCTTGGTCGCCGATAAAAACCTTGGTGAAAGTTCCAATTTTAGACTTTAATTCTAGTCCGGCTTCTTTATTATTTACGCTCACAAACCAGGGCCTGAATTCTTTTATCTGCCTGGATAAAATATCGACCCTGGAATTAGCGCTTAATCCCGCTATTTTAAACCTTCCGGGCAGATTACGGCAGACTGCCAGGGCATTCTCTCCGATGGAGCCGGTCGATCCTAATATGACTATATTTTTCATTTTATATTGGGGTCAGAAATGGGGTCAGAATTATTTTTCTGGGATACAAGAGGTAGAAAAATAATTCTGACCCCATTTCTTTATTTTGAAACGATGCTCATGTAAAAATAAAACGCTGGAGCGGTAAAAATAAGGCTGTCCAACAAATCTAAAACCCCGCCAATACCGGGTATTGCCGAGCCGGAATCTTTGATCTGGCAATCTCTCTTGATCAATGATTCAGATAGATCACCTAACTGCCCTAATACGCTCAACAACACTCCCAAAATTAAAAGATGCATATAGGAAAATGGTAAGAATGATTTACAAATCAGGGCCCCTAAAACGCTGAATATCACTCCTCCAACCGCGCCTTCCACTGATTTTTTGGGCGAGATCCGGGGGATAAGCGGCGTTTTGCCAAAACGCATACCTACCAAAAATGCGCCGATATCGGTTAATTTGGTAATGATTATTACCCCGGCTAAAAAAGCCGTTCCGTTATCCAAAAAACGTATCTTGATCAAAAAACTTAAAAACCAGGAGACATAAAGGATCCCGAAAATAGTTGTGGAAATCCCCACTACTGTCCCGCTGCTCTCCCGGCGCTTGAACTGCATAATTATCAGAAATAATAAAGCCAGGACAATTAATAAGAGCTCCCAGCTCTTAGTCAGTTCAAAACGGGACAGGACCGACAGCGGTATGATCGCGCCCATGCCGATCCCGAAATATTTATAAATACTGATCCCTTTTTTCTCCAACATGGTGAAAAATTCATACAGCCCCATTATTATCAATAAAGTAACTACCAGCCCAGAGAGCCAATCGCTGAAAATTACCAGTATGGTTAAAAAAACCAGCACTACCGTACTTAATATCCTCTTACTTAGCATCTATTCCTCCAAACCTCCTTTTTCTTTCGCTATATGCCTCAACCGCTTCCTTTAAGTCTTCTTTCTTAAAATCAGGCCAGCATTTTTTGACAAAATATAATTCAGCGTAAGAAAGCTGCCAGAGCAAAAAATTGCTTACCCTTATTTCTCCGCTGGTACGGATCAATAGGTCAGGGTCAGGAAGATTACTGGTATAAAGAAATCTTCCGAAAAACTCTTCATCCAGGCTTTCGATCTTAACCTTGTTCTTGACCGCAAGATGGGCAAAATCTTTTACCGCATCCACTATCTCCTGGCGTGAGCCATAATTTAAAGCGAATACCAAAGTCATCTTGGTATTGCCCATAGTTTTTTCTTCCGCCGCCCTCATCTTCTTCTGGATCTCTTCCGTAAGAGGGTCATTCCTGCCGATAAACAATACCTTTATGTTATTCTTATCCAGGTCCTTGACCTCGTTATCCAGGAAATCATGAAAATAACGCATCAGGGCCTCGATCTCTTTTTTGGGCCGGTTCCAATTCTCCGAAGAAAAAGCAAAAAGCGTAAGGACCTTGATCCCCAGGTCCGGAGCTGCCCTGACGATCTCCCTGACCCGGTTTATCCCCTCGCGGTGGCCGATGACCCTGGGAAGCTTTCTCGCCTGGGCCCACCTGCCATTACCATCCATTATAATCGCTATATGTTTTGGCCTATTCATAAACCTAAAAACTCGTAACTAGTAATTCCCGGAGCCTCGTTCTAACCTGAACCTACGAGTTCCTGGTTACTAAATTACGAGTTACTGATGGACTCGATAATCTATTTCCGGGAAAATGTTATTTTTGTATTCGATGCCCGAAAGCCATTCCTCATCAAGGGAATTTGACTTAATATCTTCGTAAAGGCGTGTAAAATTCAGGATGTGGTCTTTGGTCCGGCGGACCGCGTAACTGGTATGTGTTCCGGTTCCCATAATAAACGCCCAGTCTGAGCCCTGAGCCAGAAGTAGTTCCCGCAAAGCCTGGTTTAAAGCTCGTCTATACAAGCCATTGATATTAGGATGCAATTTTACCAGTTCGGTCATCCTTTCGGACGCAGTATGCAAATGGCGATAGATCCAGTCATTTGAACCCTGTAGCCACATCTCGGAATAACCCTTCCATCCCCAGCTGGACAGCGAAGGAGTGATCACCTGGTTGCGCGGGTTCTCGGCCAGGTATTCCGAAGGAGTGATCAAGCGTACAATATCCTGGTCGCAGGAAATTTTGCGGATCAAAAAATCCAGCCACTGTGGCCCTTCAAACCACCAGTGCCCGTATAATTCCGCGTCATATGGAGAAACTATCAACGGTCTCTTACCGGTAAGATCATAAAGGTATTCAACCTGCTTCTGACGGTTGAACATAAAGTTCCCCGCGTGTTCCGCGCACTTTTGAGCCGCCCATTCCGGGACATAGGGCTCTTTGTGGTCGCCTGTTCCGGTAATTCGGTAATATTTTATTCCTGTCGAGATCCTTACCCCATCGGGATGAATATAAGGTTTAATATAATTATACTCGCAGTCAAAACCGATATCCCGGTAAAATTCACGGTAATTATAATCCCCGGGGTAACCTTCGATCGAAGACCAGACTTGCTTAGAAGACTCCAGGTCCCTGCCAAAACAAGCCACCCCGGTATTCTTGCAATATACCGGAGCAAATATCCCGTATTTCGGCCTGGGCGTGCCGTGTAAAACTCCGTGGGCATCCGAAAAAAAATATTTTATCCCTGCCTCTTTTAAGATCTCGTCCTGGCCTGGCTGATAACCGCACTCCGGAAGCCAGATCCCCCTGGGCCTCCTGCCGAATACGTTCTCATAATTATTGACAGCTACTTTAACCTGGGCCCTTACCGATTCCCTACGCACATCCATCAGCGGCAAATATCCATGGGTTGCCCCGCAAGTAATGATCTCCAATTTACCCAGATCCTGGAACCTCTTGAACGCTAATGCCAGGTTCCTTTTATATTTTTCAAAAGTATCCCTGGCCCGGCAGAAAGTATTCAAATACATCATTGCCAACCGCTGGAATTGCGGCTCCCAGCTGGTCCTTTCTATTTCTTTATGGGAGAGCTCAATCAGCCTGTTGATATGTTTTAAATAACGCTCCTGCAAGAGCTGGTCACAGAACATCGACACCAGGGTCGGGGTAACCGACATGGTGATCCTGAAATCTATTTTGTCTTCCACTAATTTTTCATAGACCCAGATCAGCGGCAGATAAGTTTCAGTGATCGCCTCATAATACCAATCTTCCTCCAGAAAATCCTCATGTTCAGGATGCCGGACATAAGGAAGATGGCTGTGCAGGACAAGACAAAGATATCCTTTAGTAGACATGTCTATCTTTCTTTTTTTTATTAGGGACAGCGACTATTTTTTCAATAATCTATTAGAAAAATAGTCGCTGTCCCTATTTATTATTTCAATACCTGGCTGGACTTTGTTTCCCGGGATACTATCGGAGTGATAGTCCTCTCTTCCAATTCATCGCTGGCAACAGCCTTGACCGGGATTACTTGCTTTCCATCAGGCAGGGCGTAGCGCAGAGTAAAAGTTCCATCCGGCCTTAATTTTATCGGTTTCCCCTGAACCGTAACTAAAGCGTCCGGTTCAGTGGCCCCGTAGACGATCAATTCGCAATCTACTACTAACCAGAATTTCCTCAACTTGGGGGCCTTTTTAACCGGGCTGGCCATTGAGGCCATTCCCGGAGAAGCCAGGATCCCGGAGAACAAAGCCTTTTTCATCCTCTCCTGCCAACCCTTTCCAGGCGAACTCTGCCCCAATCCAATACCCATACCATAGAGCCTTCCGAAGATCTCTTCGGGGATCATCCACTCTTCATCAGTGATCCAGGACGGCCCGTCCAGCGGAGATTGGACAGTATTGGAACGAACTATGGTTATAAATTCTCCATTGGGAAGCTTTAAACCGTAATCCACGCACCAGGACTTTCCCGGCCCGGCAGCGTCAATATACCAGGCATTAGCGTCATGGTTGGTCTCGATATCGAAAAACTTGTGCGCGTTCTTACCGTTGAAAATAATCTGGCTGACATCATAAACCCTGAGGGTCTTTTTGGCCGTTTGAAAAACATCCTTAAGATGCTGCTTTAATTTGGCCCAGGTATTTAAGGTAACTTCCCAATATGAATACAACCACCAAGGGTCGCGGATCTGCAAGATAATCTCGTCTTTATTATATCCTCCGGGAAGGTCATGAGGCATTGGCTTGGGCAATTGTTTTGCCTGGATAAAAGAAAATTTTGCCTTTTCTATCTCTATCTGCTGGATACCCAGCATATCCTTAGGAGAAATACCAACATTATCATTTTTAGAAACAGCGCCTTTACGCTTAGCGCCTAAAACTTTGCGCCTTGCCGATACCGCGGTTTTTTTCTTTTTGGGGACTATCCTGGAGAGCCTATTTTTAATTTTTCGTATTTTTGTCAGAGCCATATCATTGCCTCCTTCCGCAGTAAGCGGAATACCCTTGCGCTACGATTACCCGCAGCGCCGCAACAAAAAAAGGGATGAATATCCCTTTCCTCGCTGCAATTTATTAGTTAACCATCTCCTTTAGAATTATTTTTTGGTTTTCAATTTACTGTTTACCAGGACGTCTTTAAGCTCCTCTTCCAAAACCTCCTTAACCTTAGTAACCTTATCCAGTTCCTCTTTTAAGTCTTTATTGATTAACCTCTCCTGATCCAATAAATTTTTAGTCGCTTCATGAGCAGATTTTTCATCCTTTAATTCTTTATCTTTAACTATTAACTGGAGATCCCAGCCCTTTTTTACATCCTGTAATTTCTCCTCGGCCTCCAGCCTGGCGTACATTTCTTTATCTTTCATATTCTTCTGTTTATTGATGCCGCTGCAGGATTTAACCGTAGTAATGAAAAAAATTAATGTAAGTAGTACCAGTATTGGAAATAGTTTACCCCGGATATCTTCTTCCATCTGAAATCCCCCTATTTATTATTTAATGTTTTCCTTCGGCTCCTTAAGGGCTTGCGTATTTTTAGCGTCCTTAACCTTGGTAGCCTTAGGTAAAATTACGATCTCGACCCTGCGGTTGAATTTTCTGCCTTCTTTGGAATCGTTCGAACTGACTGGATGATACTCGCCGTAACCTATAGCGGAGAGCCGTTCAGGAACAATATTTTTTTGATCAATAAGATAATGCAATACGCTTAAAGCCCTGGCAGTGGAAAGTTCCCAATTCGACTTCCATCCGGACACTTTAATAGGCTCATTATCGCTGTGCCCCTCGATCCCCACCTTGAATTCAGGAATATTCTCCTCTAAAACCAGGGCCACCTTATCCAGGATCGGCATAGCCTCCTGCCTTATTTTATCCTTACCGGAATCAAATAATATATCGGCCACAAAAGTAATCACCAGACCCTTCTCCATCATATTCAGCCGGACATTTTTATCTTTGATCTCTTGGGAGAGCCTTTTCTCCAAAATACCTTTAACCTGGCTTAATTCATCTACCTGCTTAGACAGATTTTCAATCTTCTGCAGGTCCGAATGCCTTCCTCCTTGAAAAACAAAAGTACACCCATTCAGGACTAAGGCGGTCAAAATTATACTAAATAAAAAATACTTTTTCATCCTAACCTCCTGTTTCATTAGAAATTTTATGATATCATAACCTCAAATTATAGTCAAGAGATAAAAATAGTTTCCTGGCGGGAAGAGCCAACCGAAACCAGGGAAATTTTGACCCTTAAAATATCTTGGAGCAAACGGATATAGTCCCGGGCGTTGCGAGGCAAATCATTATAACGCTTTGTCTTACTTATGTTTTCATTCCAGCCGGATACTTCTTTATATATTGGCCTGGCTTTATTTAACACCTCCAAATCACAGGGAAACTCCTTAAAATCCTTACCTTTATATCTATAAGCAACGGCTATTTTAATCGATTTTAACCCGTCTAAGACATCCAGTTTGGTCAAGGCTAATTCCGAGATCCCATTTAAGAGTATCGCCTGTTTAAGCATTAAGCTGTCCAACCAGCCGCACCTGCGAGGGCGTCCCGTAGTAGCTCCAAATTCATGCCCTTTTTCCCGGATGAATTTCTGGAAATCACCTGAAAATTCAGTCGGAAAAGGCCCTTCGCCGACCCTGGTAGTATAAGCCTTAGCTACTCCCACCACTTTATCTATAAATACCGGAGAAACGCCGCTTCCTATACAGCATCCCCCGGAAATAGCCGAAGAAGAAGTAACAAATGGATAGGTCCCGAAATCAATATCTAAAAATGTCCCCTGGGCCCCTTCAAAAAGCACATCTTTTTTATCCTGTATCGCTTTATTTAACAATACCGCGACATTGGCGGCATAGCCGGACAACGCTTTAGCATAGCCTAAATACTCTTTATACAAAGACTCAAACTCAAAACCCGAATGACGATAGACTTTTTTGAATATTTCGTTCTTTTCTTTCAGATTATCCTGTAATTTTTCTTTAAATACCTTAGGATTAAAAAGATCAACTACTCTTATACCGCAGCGATTTATTTTATCCGCGTAACACGGCCCGATACCCCTGCGGGTAGTCCCTATTTTATGGATCAGTTTTCCCTCTCGCAGTTCATCCAGGATCTTATGGTAAGGAAATATCAAATGGGACAGATAAGATATCTTCAGCCTTTTCTTCATATCGATCCCGGATGACTCTAAACCCCGGATCTCTTTGATCAATGCCTGAGGATCAATGGTCACTCCGTTGCCGATACAGCAAACTTTACCCTTATGCAATATCCCCGACGGTATAAGATGAAAGATATAGGTCTTAGTATCCACTACTACAGTATGCCCGGCGTTGCTGCCACCCTGATACCTGACTATGTAATCGGTTTCGGCGGATAAGATATCAATGATCTTACCCTTACCTTCATCTCCCCACTGAGCCCCAACTATTACTGTATTCATCTGGTTCCTAGATTAATTAATATTCTGTTTAGTAAAAGGTATAGGTAAAGTTTTTTGTTTTTGCCTTTCTCTACCTCCACCTATTCCTATACCTATCCTCTTTATTTGTCTCTATTCCGGAGACATTGTAAATATTTTTCGGGCGATATCCGGATACTTCCCGATAAATTTAAGCTCTTCATCCACTAAAGGTTTCTGGTTATGGACATTAGCGTAGCGGGCCAGTTCCAAAATCTCAGTCGCCTCTTTATCGTCTTTAAAAGCTATTTCCAATTTATCATAAACATTCCTGAAGCCTTTGATGCCGGAGTATTCCCCGACGGTGATCTTCCTGCCGGTCTCAATTATCTCCGGGTCTCCCCGGCCTAACTCTTCATAATCATAAAGTTCGTAATTCCGCCTGTCTTTCAGCGCCCCGTCAGCGTGGATCCCGGATTCATGAGCAAAAGCGTTTGAACCCACACCCGGCTGATTTATCGGAATAGGTATGCCGAAAGCATAAGAAGCGTATTTGCAGATCTTCCAGGCTAATTTTAAATCCACTTTTTCATCCAGTATATACTTACCCTTTATCTGGCTGCTATACTTTATCGCCAGGATCACCGCAACCAAGTCGGCGTTGCCGGCCCGTTCGCCCATACCATTAACGCAGGTATTGATGTAAGCGTCATATCCACAGTCATTGGCTGCCATAGCCCCGGCAATCGAATTAGCTACTACCATACCCAGATCATTGTGACAATGGACTTCGATAGGCAATTTCACCTTTTCGGCTATTATCTTGATCCGCTCATAAATACTGAACGGAGAATCAAAACCTAAAGTATCACAATACCTCAAACGGTCTGCTCCCGCTGCTTTGGCTGCCTGGCCGAATTCTACCAGATATTCCATCCGCGACCTTGAGGCGTCCTCAGCATTCACCCCAATAGTCTCCGCGCCCAGCTTACGGCCTTCCTTAACCGCCTCAGACATCTCTTTAATTATAGAAACATAATCCAGTTTCCCCTTGAATTTGTGCTCAATCATCTGATCAGAGGTAGAAATGGATAAATTCAGATGTTTTATCGCAGGCACCAGTTTAAACGACTGCTCAACATCTTCCTTGATCGCCCTCAGCCATCCTCCTAAGTGAATAGGGACCAATACCCCTTTCTTAACCAACTCCAGGTTGGCATTAAGATAATTGGTCTCATGGTGGGTGATCGGAAACCCAAATTCCGTCTGGAACACGCCCATTTCATTAAGCAGGGTATTGATCATTGTCTTCTGGAGCTTAGACAAACAGATCCGCGATGTCTGGACCCCGTCCCGGTTCGTAACGTCAATTAAATATATTTTTGGTTTATCTGCCATTTTTCACCTCTCTACCTTTTTATTATCTTTCTGAGCTCCTCTTTAGAGGGAGCCCCCTTGGAACTAAAAATCTCTCTGTTATTTAACAGATACGTGGGCCCGAACATGACCATCAGTTCTTTGTTCAGGCTAATATTTTGCCTTAATAGGTCTTTTCCCTCTTCGGATTGGGCGCAGGCCTTGATCTTAAGCGTATCGAATTTACCCGCTGCGCAATCATCCCACCAAGAAGTATCGCTTTTTTTCGCCCGGCAGCTTACATAATCCCAGAAGGCTTGAGGGTAATATTTCTGAACGCAAGCGCTGCGTAAATATTCTTCAACTTCTAAGGCGCCTTTAGGGGCGTCAAATTTACCTTCCCTCTCCACAGCCAGAAAATGCGGCGATAGATCAAACTCTTTTAACGATTCCAGAAGCGCGGGACTATCCTTATCAAACAAACTAAAAAATAAATCCAGCTTGCCCTTAATTAATTCACGATTTAAGAAATACGACATCCCGGTCAATTGAGGCCTGACCCAATAAAGATCGCCTTTTAATTCTAAGTTATTCTTCAGGCCTTCAAATTCCCTCTCTTTCTCTGCCTCCTTGCCTAAAAAATAAGCCGGTAAACCGGTAATACTAAATTCCTTGATCAGTTTATCCGCTTCCTTGCCCGGGTAAGGGACCTCAGTAACTTCCAGCCCGGAGATTTTCTTTTTAAAGTAATTTATTACCGGCTGAATATCACAAACCATGCAGGATTTAGGGTTGATTACCGCAAGCCGGACTTTATTAGCTTCGGTAAACACGCACTGAGAGCTGATCTCCCCGGGATTCTGGCAGGTCGGGATCATTTTTTCTTTTTTACAGTTAGCCTCGGAAAAACAACGGGGAAGCACCGATCCTATAGTTTCATCATCAATTATTTTATCTGACAAACGTAATTCATCTATCTTATAGCCGGAAATTTTTTTATCTTTTATATTTAAAACTGCTTTGCCTAATCTGCGGCCTTGCCAGGCCGGCCTTAACATTAAAGTTGAATTTACCTTGCCAAAAATAGCTTCTTTCAGGCGCCTATGTCCGATCATAACCACATCAATCCCCGGAACTTCTTTGACCAACCGAGTATCTTCATCTTCGCCTAATTGGCTTAAAAGAATAATAATATCAACTGATTTGGACCTAAGTTCCTCCGCTATCTGTCTTACTTTAGAAATGGGCTCCTGAATATCCAGTCCGCCGGTTTTAGGGGCCATTGAAACAGGAGCCACTCCGATTATCCCGATCTTTACGCCAGCCAACTCTTTTATTATATAAGGTAAAACGTTATCTAATTTTACATTGCCACAGACAAAATTTACTTTTACGTCTTTTATAGCCTGTTGCAGAAATTCCCTGCCAAAATTAAATTCATTATCCCCTAAATTCAAAACGTCATATTTCATTAATTCCAGGGCTTTAAGATTTACTAATGTTCTTTTCTTGTCCAGGTCCGTATTCTGGGTATATTCATCGGCTAATCCACCGGCAAAAAATCCGCCTGAATCCAAAACTAAAATATTGGCGTTTTTTGCCCTTAATTCCTTGATCAGGCCGGCCCTACGGGCTACTCCTCCGTCGGATTCAATCGGGCAGTTACAAGGATAAAGCATGGCATGGGTCTCGCCGGTGTAAAGTATGGTAATCTCCTCGGCATAACTATTAAAATTCAATAGGCAAAACATTAATAAGAAAATAAACCCAAATCGGACAATGGATAATGGATGATAGATGGCGAATTTACACATTATAGCTTTATAACCTTTACAGCCAATATATTATCCAGCTTTTTGATCTTCTCCATAAGTTCAGGAGAGATTGGTGAGTCCACATTCAATAAACTTACCGCCTCCCCGCCTTCAATCTTTCTGCCAAAAGTCATTGCCGCGATATTAATGTTATGTTTTCCTAAAAGCGTTCCGATACTCCCAATGATCCCCGGTTTATCCCAATTCTTCATCGTCAACAGGTATCCTGACGGAGCAGCCTCAACATAAAAATCATCTATCTTGACGATCCTAGGCTCTCTCTTCGGAGAAAGCGAAGCCGCAAACTTGCGGGTCTCTTTATCAGTGGTTATTTTAAGCGAGATCAGGTTAACAAAATCTTCTTCCACCAGGGTCTTGGTCTCCTTGATCTGAATACCCCTGGTTTTGGCGATCGGAATGGCATTAATAAAATTGACCGTATCTTTTAATACCGGTTTTAAAAGCCCCTTGACCAGGGCCATGGTCAGAGAAGCGGTATTATACTTGGTGATATCACCGCTATACTGAATGCTAATCTCATTAATCCTCCCCTCAATTATCTGGCCGGAAAAATCCCCCAGTTTCTCGGCCATAATTATATACGGCTGAAGGATCTTGTATAGCTCCGGTTCGATATTCGGGTAATTGGCGGCATTGCGAATTCCTTTGCCGGATAGAAAATCCCGTACGCATTCAGCCACCTCAATAGCCACATTCACCTGGGCCTCTTCGGTCGAAGCCCCTAAATGACAGCTGACCACTACATTATCCATCTTTAATAATTCCGAATTCGGATCCGGAGGTTCTTTTTCAAATACGTCTAAAGCCGCTCCGGCTATCTTGCCTTCTTTAAGCGCGTTAATCAACGCCTTTTCCTCGATTATCCCTCCCCGGGCGCAATTAATCACCCGGCAAGTCTTCTTCATCAGAGTAAATTCCTCGTCTGAGATCAGATATTTGGTATCTTCGGTTAATGGAACATGAACCGTAATAAAATCCGCTGTTTTAAGTAATTCATTTAATTCTACTGCTTCGATCCCCATGTGTTGGGCTGCTTCACGGGATAAATAAGGATCATATGCCAAAACCTTCATCCCGAAAGAGATCGCCCGTTTAGCCACTTCTGAACCGATCTTGCCCAGGCCGACTACGCCTAAAGTCTTCTGGTAAAGTTCCACTCCCATGAATTTGGAACGTCTCCATTCCCCTGCCTTGGTAGTAGAATTTGCCAAAGGGATACTGCGGGCCAAAGATAAAATAAGGCTCAAAGTCTGCTCACAAGTAGAAATGGTATTTCCCGCCGGAGTATTCATTACCACTATGCCTCTTTCGGTTGCTGCCGGAAGGTCCACGTTATCCAGCCCTACTCCAGCCCTGCCGATTACCTTAAGCTTGTTGGCCGCGGCAATAATATCTTTAGTTACCTTGGTGGCGCTCCTGACTAAAAGAGCATCGTAATCCCCGACTACAGCCTTTAGTTCTTCGGGCTTCATCCCGATTTTGACATCAACCTGAAAATCTTTATTTCCCTTTAATATTTTTAGGCCTTCCTCGGATAAAGAATCGCTAACTAAAATTTTAAACATTATCATCCTCCTTACTTATCTGTTAAAATAACTAGGTATAGGTATAGAAAAACGCCTTCAGAATTGCTTTTACTCTACCTTTACCTTCTTTATTTCAAGAAAACTTCTTCTGCGGCTTTAACCCCCGCTCCCATCTGAAATTTATAACCCATCTGGGCCAGGACTTTTTCTAAACAGGATATTCCCAGAATAATATCAAACTCTCCGATATAACCCATGTGGGCGATTCTAATAAGCTTGCCTTTCATCTCGGATTGGCCGCCGGCAATAGTTACACCGTGAATATCTCTCATGGTCTTGACCAGCTTTTCTCCGTCGAGGCCTGCCGGAACCTTAGCCGCGGTCACCACATCCGAAGCTGCCGTAGGAGAAAAAAGTTCCAGACCCAATGCCTTCATAGCAGCCCTAGTGGCATCCGCCATTTTATTGTGCCGCTTAAAAATATTCTCCAGACCATCCTGCTTCATTAACTTGATCGCGTCATTAAGCGCAATGATCAAACCAATAGCCGGGGTCCAGGGGGTATCGGTACTCTCGTAAGCTTTCTGGGCCGCTTTTAAACTAAAATAATATTTCGGACACTTGGAAGTCTCGGATAATTTCCAGGCCTTAGGGCTAACTGAAATAAAACCTAAACCCGGAGGAAGCATCAGCCCTTTTTGAGAACCTGAAACTACCACATCGCAATTCCAGGCATCGGTCTTCAGGTCGATTGCGCCTAAACCACTGATCGCATCCACCACCAATATAGCGGAAGTATCTTTTACCGCC
The DNA here is from genome assembly GCA_018825985.1 of Candidatus Omnitrophota bacterium. GTDB lineage: Bacteria > Omnitrophota > Gorgyraeia > Gygaellales > Profunditerraquicolaceae > JAHKAP01. The sequence goes on along the minus strand of JAHKAP010000035.1, from coordinate 34,028 downwards.
GCGCCGATCGCCTGCATATCAACCACGACGCCAGTTGAAGTTTCACAAAGAGTAGTGAATACCGCTTTTATTTTAGGATTGCTTTTTAACTGTTTTTCGATATCTTTAGGGTCTACTGCCTTGCCCCATTCCACTTTCAATACCTCGCAATTGATCCCGTAGGCAAGACATATCTCAGTCCAGCGTTCGCCGAATTTACCGCCCTCTACAGTTATTACCGTATCCCCGGGTGAAAGAAAATTTATAACTGCCGTTTCCATTGCCCCGGTCCCGGAAGAAGCTAAGATAAAAACATTACTGGTAGTCTGGTATACGTACTTCAGGCCTTCGTGCGCCTCTTTTAATATCGCCTGGAACTGAGGCGTGCGATGATGAATTATCGGCCTGGCTAAAGCCTCGCAAACCTCTGCCGGCAATGGTGTCGGACCCGGAGTCAATAGATAATTCTTTTTCATTTTACTTCCTTTCGGTTATTAGGGACAGCGACTATTTTTTATTAGAGATTATAGAAAAAATAGTCGCTGTCCCCATTAAAATTACTTTTTCTTGCCTATAAATACCTCATCAATCAAGCCGTAATCCTTAGCCTCTTGGGCTGACATAAAATAATCCCGATCGCTGTCTTTGAGGATCTTTTCAATGGATTGCCCGGTATGCGCCGCTAATATCTGGTTGATCTTGTCCCTAAGCTTTAAGATCTCCTGGGCATGCCTGGATATATCTTCGGCTGCTCCCTGTACCCCTCCCCAGGGCTGATGGATCATGACCCGGGAATTAGGCAAAGAGGAGCGTTTCCCTTTTGTTCCGGCGCACAAAAGAATAGCCCCCATGCTGGCAGCCTGGCCCACGCAATAAGTGGCTACGTCGCATTTAATAAATTGTATAGTATCATAAATAGCCATACCGGAAGTGACCGATCCTCCGGGTGAGTTGATGTAAAGATTGATATCCTTAGTCGCGTCTTCTTGCTGTAAAAATAGCATCTGGGCGATAATCAGGTTTGCCACATTGTCATCAATGGAAGTGCCTAAAAAAATAATCCTATCTTTCAGAAGCCTGGAATAAATATCATAAGCCCTTTCATAACCTCGGGCCGTCTGCTCGATTACCATCGGAATCAAAACCTGGTTTTTAGCGGTCATGCTCACCTCCGTTATTTAATTACCCAGTCTGCTTCTCTGAATAAAAATTCCATTACCTTTTGCGGCATATGGTCATCTACAGCGATATTTTCTTTCTTGGCTATAGCAGATAAAATCATATAGATCTTTACCTGTTTTTTAGCTTCCGGTTCCAAATCCTGAGCGATCTTCTTTTCTTGTTCTTCAATTTTTTCCTTGGGCACCCCTTTGATCGCCAAGTCCATCTTGGTCTGCCTGAGCAGATCCTCATGCTGTTTTTTTACCAGCGACTCCGGAAGTTTAAAATCCAGTTCCTTGATGAGCTGCTCAATTACCTGGCTTTCTATATTATGGCGCTGCTGGCTGTCTTTCTGGGCAGCGAGCTGCCTCTGCATTACTTTCTCCAGCTCGGTTAAACCGGGATAACCTAAATTCTTGGCAAAATTATCGTCAATTATTTCAGCCTTACGCGACTCTTTAATCGAATCGATATTGCGCTTGATCTCATCAGGATTAACCTGAGCCTGTTGATATTCAATTTTTAAACCTTTATATTTATTCACCGTTATCTCCGGCATTATCTCTAACCTCGCCTTGAAAGAAAGCGAATTTCTGTCCAATTTAACGTCGGTTATCTGAGGCAGGTCTATAGCCGCCAGTTTTTCCTTATCCAAAGCCTCACCGTAAATATCCGGGACCAGCTCCCGTATCACTTGTTCATGCGCTAACGAAGAATAATTCTTTTCTAATATGTCCCGCGGAACATGCCCGGGCCTAAAACCCTTGACCTTAGCCTCCTGGCTGATCCTTTTAAAAACATCCTCGAATTTATTCTTAACCACATCTCCGCTCACCTCTACGCAGATCTCTCTTTTAGCATTATCAACTACTTTAACTTCAGTTTTCATTGGTTGCTATCGCTCCTTTTTTCATGGATTCCCGCGGATTTATTACACGGATTTCCACAGATTATCCGCGCGAATCCGTTATTTTATCTATGTGCATCCGTGTCCTACATTCTGAACTTTTCTCCTAAGTATATCTCTTTGGCTTTAGGATTATTGATCAATTCTTCGGTCGGCCCGGAGATCAAGATCTTCCCTTCGGCGATCAGATAAGCCCGGTCAGTTATAGACAAGGTCTCTCTTACGTTATGATCAGTGAGCAATATCCCCAGCCCTTTCTGCCTTAATTCCTTGATGATCTCCTGAGCTTCATTAACAATTATCGGGTCTATCCCTGAGAACGGCTCATCCAAAAGTATAAACGATGGATTAGTAACCAGCGCCCGGGTGATCTCAAGCCGCCTCCTCTCTCCTCCGGAGAGGGTAAAAGCCTTATTTTTAGCCAGATGGGCGATCTTAAGTTCCTCCAGCAGATTCTTAAGTCTCTTCATGCGGGTCTTCTTATTTATCGCAAGAGTCTCCAAGATAGCCATAATATTTTCTTCAACCGTTAGTTTCCTGAATATTGACGGTTCCTGGGAAAGATATCCTATTCCGTAGCGCGAACGTTCGTGTATCGGAAGAGAGGTTATGTCTTCGTTGTCAAAAATTATCTTCCCCTTATTGGGCGCGATGATCCCGACAACCATATAAAAAGTAGTGGTCTTACCGGCGCCGTTAGGCCCTAAGAGGCCGACGATCTCGCCGCGCTTGACCAACATGTCTACGCCTTTGACCACTTCTCTTCCGTCGTAAGATTTGGATAAACCCTTAATTTCCAGTAAGTGCACCTTGAAAGTCCTCCACTGAAGCTATCTCTAGCTTTGGTCTTCCCGAAAGTATGATCTTATTGTCCACCGAGTTATAAATCGCCTCATCGCTGTAAGAAACATTGCTGCCCCGGACTATCTTAACATTCCCCCAGGCCCGGATCTTGTCGATCTGCGAACCCATGAACATCGAACCCTCCGCGATATTCTCGAGTTTTTTGGGCAAGTCTTTTTTATCCGAGGAGCTGAAATATACATCCATTATATCGGAGTGTATGACCATATCTTTAGTAACCACTTTTACGTTCTTATTAAAAGTAGCGGTTTTCTTATGATAGTCGATCTGCAGCGGCCCGTCGCAGGTAATTACTACCTTGCCAAAACCCTTACCCTTAGATGACTCGCCGGGAAGCGGCAGGATATCCACCGACACATCTTTAGTTAAACTAGCCTGGTTTAATTCCGGACGGCTAAAAACTCCTTTACCGGTAGTAACAACATTTTCTTTTTCTATCTTTACCTTATCTTCGGTTGAAATGGTCTTATTCTGTTTATCCCAATCCAGGGAATTTGTAGTCATCTTAGCCCCGGAAGAAATAGTTACTACCACATTCTTTTCTAAGTGCATCTTTCCGGCGATGCGGTTATAATCGCCGGTGTCGGCGGTCAAGGTTACATTATCCGATTCCCCGTAAAAATTACTGGTAATATTATTCAGCTTGATGCTCTGCGCTGAAATATCCGCGGATTTACCTTTGATATCCCAATTCCTCTTACCCTTATCAGCGTAACCGGAAAGGGTAAAATCCTGGACCTGTTGGTCAGAATCATTCTGGGTTTGAGCAGTGTTATCCGCAGCCCTGGCCGGTGATACGCAAAATATCAGGATTAGTATTAAGGGGACTAACTTTTCAAATATCATAAAGCCCAAGCGCTTCCTTCCATTTACCCTGGGTCTTAAGGATCAATTCCGCTATCTCCCTGACCGCGCCCCTGCCTCCTTCTTTCATCGTAATATAAGAAGCAACTCTTTTTACTTCCGGGCAGGCGTTAAATACAGCCACCGGAAAACCAACCCTTTTCATCAAGCAGATATCCGCCAGGTCATCGCCGGCAAAACATACCTCATCCTTAGTCAGCCTGTATTTCCTTAAAATCTTCGGCAAGACCTTGCTCTTGGGAGATATATTCTTAAATACCATATCAACCCGCATATCCCGGGCCCTGGGTTTTATCGCCCGGGAACCCTTGGCTGTAATAAGTATGGTCGGGATACCGTACCTTTTTAAAAGATACACCCCCAGGCCGTCATGCACGTCAAAAAACTTCATATCACGGAGTGAAGAATCGTAAATTATCCTTCCGTCGGTCAGGACCCCGTCAACATCCAATAACAATAACTTAACTCTTTTGGCCTTCTCTAATATATATTCTTCCATTTTATAGGGGAATTAAACCAGACCAGCCCTTAACAGGTCCTGGATATCCAGCAGGCCTACAGGCTTATTATTCTTATCCACAACTGGGATTTCGTCAATCTTTTTTTCTTCCAGGATACGCATGCCTTCGGCAGCCAGCCTGTCAGCGGTTATGACTAGCGGATTCTTAGTCATTACCTCGCTTATTCTACGCTTAGAGAGGTTTGCATCCGCCTCCAGGTGCCGGCGCAGGTCTCCGTCGGTAAAAATGCCAACGAGACTTCCTTTTTTATCCACTATCGTAGCTGAGCCTGCCCTAGCCTGAGTAATCTTAAGCAGGACCCGGGAGACTAACATACCCGCATCAACCACAGGGCTGGCTTTCCCCGAGCGCATAATATCGCTTACCTTTAAAAGCAGGCGTTTGCCTAAAGCCCCGCCCGGATGGAAAAAAGCAAAATCTTTCTCTTCAAAACCTTTTAATTCCAAAAGGCAGACTGCTAAAGCATCCGCCATAGCTAAAGCCGCGGTAGTAGAAGCTGTAGGAGCCAGGCCTAAAGGACAGGCTTCTTTTTTTACTGAAACATCCAGGACTGCGTCGCTATATTTAGACAAAACGGATTTAAGATTTCCGGTAAGAGCGATTACTTTCGAGCCTATCTTTTTTAAAAGCGGCATTAATTGCTTTAACTCTTCGCTTGAGCCGCTGTTAGAAATTATTATAACCACATCTTCGCTGGTTACCCTGCCTAAATCACCGTGAACCGCTTCAGTTGTATGCAGGAATAAACTTGGCGTGCCTGTCGAAGCCAGGGTAGCAGAGAGTTTCTGGGCGATAATACCGGTCTTACCCATCCCGCTTACCACGATCCTTCCTTTGGCCTTAAACATCATCTCCAAAGCTTTTGTAAAATCATTTCCCAGCCGGGACTTTAAAATTCTGATCGCCTCAATCTCAATATCCAAGACTTCTTTAGCTCTTTTTATAGTATTGATTTTCATTATTCGCTCGCTGCTGAAACAAACCCCACTGTCCCGAACAAATCGGAAACAGTTTCCTAATTGCTTAATGCTTTTTCTATGCTTTTTACCTGCTTTAACAAATTCTCCAGCTCTTTCAGGTCGATCATATTCGGCCCGTCGCAAAGAGCCTTATCCGGGGAAACATGCACTTCCAGAAATAAACCATCACAGCCAAAAGCAACTGCTGCCCGGGATAACCCGGAAACAAATTCTTTCTGACCGCCTGATGATGTTCCTTTGCCTGCGGGTAACTGAATACTGTGGGTAGCGTCATAGATCACCGGATAGCCAAACCCCCGCATTATCGAAAGAGAACGTAGGTCGGAAACCAGATTATTATAACCGAATGAAAACCCTCTTTCGGTAATCAAAATTGACTTATTTCCCGTTGATTCGGCTTTGCGGATCATCGGTTGAATATCCCAAGGAGCGACAAACTGGCCTTTTTTAATATTAACTGCCTTCCCGCTCTTAGCTGCTGCTAACACCAGGTCTGTCTGCCGGCATAATAAAGCCGGTATTTGTATCACATCTAAAACGCACTTAGCCGCAATGACTTCTTCCCGGCAATGCACATCGCTTAAAATCGGAACCTTGATCTTTTGTCTTACCTTATACAGAATATCCAGGCCCTTTTTAAATCCCGGTCCGCGATAAGAATCAATGGACATCCGATTGGCTTTATCATAACTGGATTTAAAAATAAATGGTATGCCTAGTTTAGCTGTAATATCCTTGATCTTTTTTGCGGTATCCAAAACACCGGACTCAGATTCAATAACACAAGGCCCGGCGATCAACACAAAAGGATTGCCGCCTCCGACTTTTATATCCTGGATTTTTACAACTTTTGTCATTTTATTTTTTTTCCGTTTCAGCCTTCAAATACTCTTCAACTTTCTCTAAATCTTCGGGCGTATCTACACCGATGGAATCGTATTTGGTCTCAATTACTTTTATCCGGTAACCTTCTTCCAGGACCCTCAGCTGTTCCAGTTTTTCTATTCTTTCCAGATTCGAAGGCGCCAGGTTCTTGTAAATGAACAAAAAATCCTTAGTGTAACCGTAGAGGCCGATATGTTTATAATAAGCCGGCAATGCAATATCTGAATTCGCGGCCCTGAAAGGTATAGCGGCCCGGGAAAAATAAAGAGCGAAATTATTCATATCTACAACCACCTTTACTATATTCGGGTCCTTTATAAGCTCGTGGCTTTCAATTTTTTTCATCAGCGTAGCCATAGAAATTGATTTATTCCCCAGTAAAGCCTGGGCTACGCTATCGATCATGCTCGGATGGATCAGGGGCTCGTCAGCCTGGATATTAATTATAACCTTTACATCCAGAGGATTAACTACTTCAGCTATCCTGTCTGTGCCGCAGACATGGCCCTTAGATGTCATTACTACTTTAGCCCCGAACTCGCGGGCTTTTTCAGCTACTTTATCCTCGTCACAGGCAATGATCAAATCATCCAAAAGCAGTGATTTTTTGGACCTCTCCCAGACATGTTGCAGCATCGGTTTACCTAATATATCGGCTAAAACTTTTCCCGCGAACCTGGTAGAAGAATATCGCGCCGGTATTACTCCTATTACATCCATAATTTTTATACCTTATTTAGCTTTTCCAATAACTCTTTTCGGTTAGTTACCGCTGTGCCCAATTTACCGACAACTATCCCCGCGGCATAATTAGCGATCCGGGCTGCCTCAACTTTAGCCGCCCCCGAACAAAGGCTTAAGGTAAAGGCGGCGATAACCGTATCCCCGGCTCCGGAAACATCAAATACCTCCTGGGCCACTGTGGGTATATGAACTACTTTCTTATTTTTCTCGAAAAGCTTCATACCCTGTTCGCCTAAAGTAACCAAGACCGCATCCAAGTCCAGATATCTCATTATATGCTCTGCTGCCACGTCCACATCTTTCATAGCCGATAACCTATAATTATCCAGCTTAAACCTATTGGTATTATCCCGGATCTTTATATTCCTGGCCGCGTTCTCCAGCTCTTTACGGTTAGGAGTAATACAAGTGACTCCTTTATAGTATTGAAAGTGTTCTTCCTTGGGATCGACATTAATTATCTTTTTGTGTTTCCTGGCCAGGCTTAAGACCATCCCCAAAAGCTCCATATTGATCACGCCTTTGCCATAATCCTCGATAATAATAGCGTCAAACTTATGTATATTCCTCCTGATAAAACCAATGATCCCTTGATTTGTTTGGCGGGTGAGCGGTTCAACATCTTCCCAGTCAAGTCTAACCACCTGCTGATGGCCGGCAACGATCCTGGTCTTTAAAGTAGTGCACCTTTGGGCAGTAGCAAAAATACCCGCGGTGGAAATCTTGCGTTTTTTTAATTCAGCCAGTAGAATACCGGTATTTTTATCTTTGCCGATAACCCCGGCCAGGCAGACATTCCCGTCAAGCGAACGGATGTTGTTGGCTACGTTTGCCGCTCCTCCGGGTATAAAAGTGCGTTTTTTGGCCCAGACTACCGGCACCGGCGCCTCCGGAGATATCCTCTCCACATCCCCCCAGATGAATTCATCCAGGATCAAATCGCCGATCACCAGTATATTCGCTTTATTGAATTTATTGATTATTTGCTCAAAATCCGGCATATTCTTTTACCCCCTAAAAGGCCAAAGACAACTTTATTAATTTATCACAATTTTATAACCAAATCAACTTTATTTCTTAACGCGGATTCACGCGGATTTTACAGCGCTAATGCACTCGGTTTGTTTAATCCGTAGAAATCAGTATAAAGAATCCGTAATAATCCGTGTAGTTAGTTTTACTATTCTAGTTTTCGGATTTATGAAAATCCTGGTTGCAGTAGAGCTTATGGTACAATCCCTGTTTTTCCAGAAGTTCGGCATGGGTTCCTTCTTCAATGATCCTGCCTTCTTTTAAAACAAGTATTCGATGGACATGCCTTATAGTAGAAAGACGGTGGGCGATAACAAATACCGTGCGTCCTTTTATCAGCTTATTTATAGCCTCCTGGACGAGGCGTTCAGCCTCGGTATCCAGCTGTGAGGTTGCCTCATCCAAAATCAATATCGGAGGATCCTTTAAAATCGCCCTGGCGATGGCGATCCTCTGCCTTTCTCCTCCGGATAATTTCATCCCCCTGTCTCCGATAAATGTATCATAGCCTAAAGGCAGGCGCTGGATAAAATCATGGGCATGAGATTGCATAGCAGCCCGCTCTATATCTTCATTAGACGCGTCCGGCCTTCCGTAAGCAATATTAGTCCTAATGGTATCATTAAATAAAATGGTCTCCTGGGTAACAATACCGATCTGTTGACGCAATGATTTAAGGCTGAAACTCTTTTCATCCTGGCCATCGATCAGGATCCTCCCTCTTAAAGGATCGTAAAAACGGGGGATCAAATCCACTAAAGTAGTCTTGCCCGCGCCACTCGGGCCGACGATACCCACTACCTGGCCTTTTTTTACCTCCAGGTTAATCCCTCTTATAATCTCCTGAGCGCCATGATTAAACCAGACATCCTCAAAGATAAGGCTGTTTTTAAAATCATTTAGTTCCTGGGTATTCTTTCTTTCAACTACCGTCGGTATAGTATCCAAAACTTCATAAATGCGGGAATTGGCCGCCATAGCCTGCTGGATTATCGAATTTACCTGGCTCAATTTTTTAAACGGCCGGATCAAAGAAAGTAATGACGCCATAAACAAACCGAATACGCCGAAAGAAAGCTTTCCCGCAATCACCTCTTTACCCGCCCATAAAAAAACAAAAATACCGGCAATAGCGCCTAAGATCTCGGTAAACGGGCCTAAGAGCAGAGTACGCTTGATTGATTTCATCGAAAGCCGGTAATAATACTGATTGGTCTGGCTGAATTTAGCGACCTCGTAACTCTCCATATTAAATGCTTTGATGATCCTGGCGCCCAGGATGCTCTCGTAAAGTATTGAATTGATATCTGCCATAACCTCCTGGGTTTTACGGGAGAGTTTCCTTAACACCTTACCTACCTTAATAATCGGCAGGCTGATTAACGGAAGAAGCACCAGGGCAGTCAAGGCCATCTTCCAATGGATAAAGAATATTAAAGTGGTAAAAAGAATTACCTGTAAGGTTTGGTAAATCATGTCCGTGGAGCCGTAAGAAACAGCGTTTTCCACCAATTTTACGTCGTTGGTGATCCGGGAGATCAGCTCGCCTCCGCGCTTCTGGGTAAAATAATCCATAGATAAAGCATGAAGTTTGGTATAAAGTTTGGCCCGGATATCCCTAACTACCAGCTGTCCTATATCCGACATAAGATAACTTTGCAGAAAGCCGAATATACCTTTAAATAAAAACAGGAATATAGTAGCCACAGCAATATAATTAAGCATGGCCAGCGGCTGAACGCCGTTAATAAAACCGATAAGATTCATTAAGAAACCCGGTAGTTTCGTCGAGACAATGATCTGCTTATTGGTCAAGACTTTGTCCGCCATAGGCACGATCATGCCCAGAGAAACTCCGTCAAATACGGCAGAAAAGAGCATGCATATGCCTGCCATAATAAAAAGTCCGGGATAGGGTTTGACAAAACGAAGCAATTTCAGGTAATCGCGCATTGACCTCTCCTAAGATAAGTAGTATTTTTAAGAATTATATGTTAACACAATAGTCTCTTTTTGTCGAGTGCTCTATTTTCCGCCAACCTGGCAGGAGAGAGCCTGCGAACCTGGCAATAATTACATCAGGAGACTGTTCCCTGATATCTAAACCTTTTTTATAAATGCTCTTTTCAATGTAAAATATTTATGTTATTATTTAATTGCCATGACCCAAAGCAAACTGAGGAATATTACCGCAGAAATAGTCAGGGAGCGCTTAACCAGGGCCCTCTCTATCCGCTATGATATCTGCAGCTGCATAACCTGCGAAGACGATATGCTCGCCTATATCCTCTCCCGACTGCCGGTCCAATACTCTACCACTGAAAAAGGCGCGATACATACGCTGGCTGAAAAAAACAGCCCGGAAGAAGAAAGTAAAATCAACCACCTGATCCTTATCGCGATAGACATTGTAAGTAAAAATCCTAAACATAAATTAAAAGAAGACCGCCAGGAGCTGTTTAAATTAATGCTCAAGAAAATATTCGAGGAGAGAGGCATAGACTTCCGCAATTACCATCAGGAAATCTTAAAAAGGAGGTTGGCAACGAGGGTCCGCGCCAACGGCCTGAAATCTTATTCTGAATATATGAACTTCCTCTTCAGCAATCCCGAGGAGTACGATAAACTGTTTGAAACCCTATGCATAAATGTCTCAGAATTTTTCCGGGATGGCGACATCTGGATAACCGTAAAATATCTATTAGAGAATCTCATCCGCCTAAAAAATAACAATAACGATAAAAGTATAAAGATCTGGTCGGCCGGATGCGCCAGCGGCGAAGAGCCTTATACCGTCGCAATTATTTTAAAAGAACTGTTAAAAAACGACCTGGATAAATTCAGCCTGGAGATCTACGGCACGGACATCGATAAAAAATGCCTCCGGGACGCGGAAGAGGCGCTATATCCAAAAGAAAGCGTAAAAAATTTAGATCCTAAGATCGCCGAGAAATACTTTCAGTTAAGCGGCGGGAATTATAAATTAAAAAGTGAAATAAAAAATATGGTCAAATTCCTCTATCAGGACCTGACCACGCCTGACCTGATCGAGAACACCGATGTACTGTTCTGCAGGAATGTTTTTATTTACTTCAACCGGTATCTTCAAAAAGAACTGGTCGCTAAATTCCATAGGTCCCTGAAATCCAAAGGCTATATTGTAATGGGCAAGGTTGAAACTATTTTAAGGGATTTTAATGAATTGTTTGAAGAGGCGGATGCCGGGGCTAATATTTTTCGTAATAAATAACCGGGTAATGATCTAAAGCGGGATTGTGCTTACTTTATTAAATTTAACTCCGACTTCCCTTCCCTTAACCCAGACTACTTCTCCGCAGATATAAAAGTGCCCTAATCCAGGCAAGATTTGAAATTGGCCAAAAATTGAGTTACCCGGCTCTAATTTATTGTCTAAAGCTACTTTCATCCCGCCGGCAGAAATATCCAAGACTATACATTTTTCTTTCTTGCCATCGCCTTTATGGTAAAACGCATCGTCTTTTTTATTTATCCGGTTAAATTTACGCTTTTCTTTCATCTGTCTTGCCTCAACCCTTGAAATTCCTGGTCAGGCTCATCAAATCCGCCCGCTCCAGCTTAATTCCACAGCGAAAACCAGAGGCGCCAGATCCTTCTGACCAGATTACCTGGCCCCGGGTATAAAGAGGTTCGGGCCGATCCGGAACGCTCAGCCACATCTCTAAAGAAGTATCAGGTACTAATTTTTCTTCTGTAACCAAACCCAACCCCTTAGAGCTTATATCCACCGATCTGGCCAAACCTTCCCGAGTAGCGCTTGGTTCAAGAAACCTTAGAGATAACTCCATAGGAAAACGCGCAAATACTCTTTTATCCTCAAAATTCTGGCTCTGCGTCATAATTTCCTCTCCTGCTTTAAGGCCTTCCCACCAATGTTTGTTTACCTCTTGGGGCGCGTATTTAAAAACGAATTTAAAAAGACTGTCTTTATCGCTATCTTTTATTTTGATAAAATAAAACCCGTAGAGATTCCTGTTATCTATAACCCTGTGCCAGACCACCCATGTTTCTATATCCAGGGTAAAATTATCGTCCAGCAAAATACTCAAATTCAGAAACTGGTCTTTCTCAATAACCTTAGGCCCCAGAGATAGTTGCAAGCCTTTATAATTAATATTGATCAGTTGACAATCGACAAAATCACCCACGCCGTCCAATTTTATTTTAATCGGCCGGCTAATATGCCACCTAACGTTATTACGCTGCTCTTTAGTATTCAAGGGCTTTCTTTTATTATATTAAAAATCGCGTATATTGCAATGATTTATTGAAATAATTTAACTCCATAGCTACGGCCTAATAACAATAAATCTCATCCCGCTGTAATAAAATGTTTCGCGCATGTCATTTATAGAAGCGATAATCCCTAATACCTTAAGGCCCTCTATATCTACCGGCGCAATATTTATTCCAGAATCAACATTTTTTAATTCCTTGAGATTAAACCTGCGCCTGTTTTCTTTACCCAAGGCTAAAGCTATGGCGCCATGCAAAACCCGCGCGCTATCTCTCAAAGGCATCTGTTCATACCTATCTCTTTTAATTATCTCTGCCTTAAGAGATAATTCTTCCATCATCAAATGATTAACTCCGTCAACATAACTTTTATCCGCCATCTCAGCCATTTTGATATCATTTTCTGCCTGCTCAAACAAATATTCAATGTTTTCTAAATCTTCCGGTTGGAAAACTGTTCCGCGGACCCATTTTAACTCCGCTTTGAATAATAATTCCTCAACCAAAAACAAGGCCAGGCTGGCCTTTAGATGGAACCCTCGGGCAAAATACCTGCTCGTGTCCGGATCGCTCTTCATTATCCCAGAGGTGTATTCCATAGAAAGAGCTGTGTCTATTTCATCTTTAGCCTCGGAATATCTGCCTTGCCTATTTAAGGCCTCAGCTGAAATTATGCGGCTTAAAACCACCCAATCCCGTCTTTTATGACTCGCCAGCCATCCTTTAAACTTTAATAGTTCTTCTACAGAATTTTCTATCTCCCGGCTTAAAGAAATACTCCCTACATAAAACTTATTTTTATCCGACATTTTATCCAGATAGCGGATTTTCTCAAAAATATACCTGGTCCGATTTTCTACACCCTTGGACAGCCGAACCGCTTCATCCAAATCAGCTATGCACTCTTTAAAATTGCCTTTATCAAAATTCAGTATAGCCCGTATATAATGGGCTACCGGAGAAAAGAAATCCGGGGTATTGATAATTTCTTCAAGTTTATCAATGGCATTTTCAACATATCCTCTTTTATGGCCGGCAAGATCAAGATAAATATCCTTTATTCTTATATCCTGGGGATCATATTTAAAAAGCTCATCTAATAATACTAATGCCAGCGGATAATTCTTTGGTTCCCCTAACTCCAATATTAAATTGACGGTATTGTACAAGCTCTCCTGGTTAATATCATTAACCGGCGAAGAGGAATGAGCCACCCTTAACAACATCCCCACAACCGCCCCAAAGGGGAAACTGTTTCCGAGTTGTTCGGGACACTGGGTCTGTTCCTTAATAATTACCGGCGAAGAGGAAACTGTCTGTCCGGGCTCTTGACCCTGCGGGTCCGCATCCGCAGAAACAGAAAACTTAAAATCAACACCTGAACTTCTTTGGGCCGACAGTTTGCGGCGAATGGAATAATCCGATTCAAAAAAATCCTGAAGACCGGTACTCATACTTATCAGTAAAGACACAGCTTCCTGATACACATTACCTTCCTGTGTTTTAGTCCTTATCGCCTTTAGGACGGCTCCGGTGAGCATACGTTGATAAATATAGGTCAAGTAGGGTTCTGAATTAAACGTTACATGGGTCAGTCGCCCCACCATCCTTGCAATAAAACAATAACTTGCCTTATAATAATACTCTTCACGCAACGCTGCTCTCTGTCGTATTTCGATAATACTAAACTCCCCATTGTTTACCAAGAACTCCCCTTCTTTTATGGCGGCCACGATCATGGGAGGAGTTCCGCTTAAATTAAAATAATCCGGTTCTATAATCCCATATTCCTGGAATAAAGCGATAAGGGCAATGGCTTCCGCCAATACCATCTCCTTGTCTTCATCTATTTCTAACGCCCCCGAATGGATCAAGCTATGTATTTTTTCATGAGCCGTTACGCGGAAAAGATCCTGCTCGCTCATGCCTATTCTAATCCGTATAAAATGATCCTGGTTATCAAGATCGCTCTTGAATCTACCTTTATAGGTAAGATAAACAAAAGGCGAAAACCACGCTGTTATAGGAGTAATAAAAATAAGCCCCCATTCATGAGGATCAACGGGCCTCCATCGAACCAGCTGTTTTCTATAATAAGGACTTAACAACTTTTCTACTCTGGACTGGGCCTTATCAATAATCAGCTTTTCGCTGGAATTAAACTTTATGGCATACCAATTGTTCTGTTTAAACCCGCCCTCAAGGCGGGAGACAGCCTGAGCCTGCAGCCTACTACTTAGATCGTTTCTGTCTAACTCTATAGCGGAAGATGATTTATGATAGAACTGTGCACGGTGCGCCAGCGGCAAAGCGGCCGGCGAGCTGGAGGCGCATCTATTGCCTTTTATAACAAAGCCGTATTTAGTCCCCGGGGCTGGAATAGCGACGCCTGCGTACTTAAGGCCGTTCTTCCGGGCTCTGCCAATACCCACAGATAAGTGAGTAACAATACCTTCCACTACAGGCAAGTTTCTAACTTCGTTCCTGAAGAATGGTAAATCATTCGTATGGATCAAAAAATATTTACCTTCAAATTCAGAGCTTTTATCATTGGGCCGGTGCAAAAATATTTCCGCAAATAAACCGGATCCGGTTGGCTGAGCCGGTAAACTATTGGAGCTATATTTAGCCGATAGCTGACGGATAATAGCTGATAGCTGGCCAAACGGCGAGGCGGCGCCTTCGGTGCTCGGTGCTCGGTGCTCGGTGCTTGTGAGAACCAGAAACCGAGAACCAAAAGTCGAACCCACCGGTGAGCTGGAGGAACCGCTTTTTATTGTCTTAAAAAGCTCATTTATCCTGCTCCTTCTTGGCGAACAAACAATATCAGTTGGGTTAGAAACAATCCTTTCAATCAACCGTTTGCTTCGTTCTCCCGTCAATATCTCAATTAATGAAGAATTTTCGAGAGAACCATAATCTTCCGCGCCGAAATAACTTAAGTGAGGGCAAGGGTAAACCTTGAAATCAGGCCCTATCACTGGCATGATTTGGCAAGCAACGCAGTTTAAGCAGCTTTTCTCCGCATTAGGCGAAGTTTTCTTATCATCAGAGGTAACCATAACCTTAAAGCTATCAGTTTCATACTTTTCTCTAGCGAAAGACAGGCCTTCTTCGCACTCCTTCCACTGTTCCGGGGCTAACATCCTTTCATTAGCCTGCATAATAGCCCTAAATCTTATAAAATCTACTCCTAATTCATAGGCTATCTTTGTAGCGGCTATGACTCCTTTATAATTTCCGCGCTCAATTAAAAACGCGATTCCTATTTTGCTGCCAAGCTTTCTAATATTCCTTATTTGAACCAATCCTCTTATATTTTCTATAAGCGGCCTAAAGGCACTTTCATCTACCCCTGCGACAAATCCATAGGCCTTAGCCGTAGCTCCATATAAACTAACAATGATATCATTAACAGAAGTAATTACGATTTCCTTCTTTCGATCATTATTTAGAAGCCTTCCATTTGTTAATAAGGTATTATGAAATCCTAATTCGGCGGCTTCTCTCAACGCATCAATAGCATATCTGTTACAGGTTGGCTCTCCGGTAAGTCCGGAAAATATCAGGCGCTCGACAGGACGCTGTCCGGGAATCCTCGTTATATAAGCATTATATTCTCTTATATCTGCGAAAGCCTTAGAAAACTGTTCCCTGGAAAGCAATAGGGCATTGCAGTTACGTCCATCGCTTTTAATGATAGCGTTAATGGCTGTTCCGATACACCCAAGACATCTATTATTGCAAATAGCGCTTGGATGAAACTGTACTTCAAATAAAGGAGGCTGTTTCCCTTTAGATAAAGCATCTATTATATCCTGGCGCCCCTCCATTATTTTACTTTCTACTGAAAGATACTCTACATTTTCGTTCTCCACCGGCGAGGCGGCCGGTGAGCTGGAAACAAAAGATGTAGCAGTGGTAAGGTTAGTTAGGCGGACCCAAATGATGTATGCTCTTTTATTATCTGCAAAATGCGAACCCAAGATTCTCCAAAGCCTCCCCTGCTGAACAATTGTCTCTACGCTACAGATGATGCCAACATATTCCAGCTTCTTAATTAATATCCGGCCTTTTTTCTTAGGGCGGCTGAATACAACCTGTTCAGCTTCCCGATGACGGCTTATAGCTTCTAATACCAATACCGCCCCTAATCCTTTTACCCTACGACTTCCTTTAATTTCCGCCAGTGTTAAAAGACGAATCTGCTTATCATAGTGATAAGTAAGCCAGGCCTGAACTTTATTTCGCTTATGCCCAAGATCTACAACAGTAAGTCGTATTGATTGTTGTGGCTCTGAGCTATCAAGGGGCTTAATAATGTTTAATGCTATATTTAAACATAAAGGCATATCTTTACATTTAAAACCTAATTTTTGGCCGGATTTAATCTCTTGCCATAAATATATCCATCGCTTAACCGCTTCATCTGCGGAATATCTGGTTACCGGCGAGGCGGCTTGCTCTCTGGCTTGCCAATCTATCTTTGAATGCCGCACGATTTTTTTAGCAATCTCCTTTGCAACCACATAGGAAGGCCTGCGTTCATCAAGGGATATCTCTACAATCTGTCTTACCCTGGCGGGGATCCCTTGGGTAACCTTCTCTATTAAATCATATCCTCCCACTTTACATAAGGCAGCTAATACCCCTCCCGAATTAGCGCCAAAACCCGGCATATGAATCATGCCTTTCTCAAGAATAAGGTGGCTGTAATATTCTTCCGGTTTATCTAAATCATTGTTCGCCCCGCTAATAATCATTTTGCAACCTGCATCAGAAAGCCATGGAATGGTCACATTATTTAATACCCCGCCTAAGGCGCATGGTAAAAAAATCTGCGCGCCTTTAACTTTATAAATTTCCTGCGGCCTCACTAATATTAACTGGCCGCTTGATATAGCCTCGCAGTGCTCTCTAGCAATACTAGCCATAACAAATGATTTCTCATCTGTCGCATACACCCTTGCCCCGGCGTTAAGTAAATGTTCCAAAACCCTGCTTCCCACCGCGCCTAACCCCTGTAAGCCAAACCCATAATCTTTTAAGTTTGGCGAATGAAAACTTAGAATTCTTCTTTCATGTGCCACTTTAATCATTTCAATTGTGGCGTGGTAAAGCCCCAGAGAGGTATAAGGAGCAGTGGGTTCGCCACCCAAGGCTCTGTCCGGCGTGCCGCAAATTACATGCGGTCCGAATCCAGCCATATAATTCACATCTTCCTCAGATATGCCTACATCCTGGCCCGTGAGCATTACTCCTAAAGCCTCAAGTGTCAAAGCAAAAATCTTTAAGATTTCCTTATCTTTATTCATAAGAACTGCCTTTGCTCCACCTAAAGGAATGCCGGCCAAAGCATTCTTATATGTCATATCTCTAGAAAGTTCCAGCCCGTCTATAATCGCATCCACCTCGTTCGGATATCTTTTATGCCGCGTCCCTCCTACAGACTGGTAAAGGCCATTAACCTTAACGCCTCTTATATAGGTGTATATAAATGCATACGCGCTTAATCTCTCTCTATTCCCCGTTATTTTATAGGCCACTGCATGATCCCAGTATTCTTTTACTTTGGCCACGCCTTCTCCGATAAACTGGCGCAATTGTTCAGGCTTAGTAATTCTATATACCGATGTGCCTACTGGTACCCCCGGCTTTATCACTCTCGTAGCAATCGGCGAGCTGGCCCCATTACCCACTGTCCCGATTGACTTGGAAACAGTTTCCGTGATGGGGCTGGAAGAAATACGTAACAGGGTAAAACCGAAATCCAGCCAATAACGGTTAACAACGATATACGGACTCCTGAAAATCCTGGGAATATCATAAGCGACTTTCAAGGCCTTATCCGGCCAGACATATAAAATCATATTCTCGACAAATTCGTTTATACCCTCAGGCGCGGGGTCAATTTGTATATTTTGTTCAATTAAACCCTGGGAAATAAGGTACGCCTTAAGCGATACTGCGGGTATACTCCTTCTCATTACATGAGAAATAAGCGCCTTGGTATTCTTGTCAAAAATTCTACTGGCATCAAAACATCCGTATCCTTCCCACTGATTCAATATATCCTGTTTATACGCCTGGGGGTCTGTCAGGGCCAGATAGATATTTCTTTCCCGGGTAAAGAATACCGTACCAACGCAGTCCGCGCATACAAGTTTAACCGGGTCTTGAGCCTGCCAGAATCCTTTTCTCCCTGGCTCGATAATATTATGAAATTTAGTCCCTTTCGCTGTCGGGAATGTTACTGGGCTGGAAACAGATACTATCTTTAGAAATTGCAGTAATTTAAGAGGGTCGGAAAAGAGCCCCTTTTCTTTATAACCTAGTTCATTCAACGCTTGTTCATAAGGCAAAAAGGCTATTTTGCGATCATAGGTTTTATCATATACATTAGCTGCTCCGTCAATAAGGTAGCTGTTGGTTTCGGAAAAGTAAATTTTCAAACAAAGATGTAACCTCAAGTCCTTATCATTTCCGGCGTAAACCATGCTTCTGACAATATCCCATAAGCGGCGCGCTGCAAAGTCTCCGGTAAAGACCACAAAAGCGAATTCCAGATAAGGAAAAGAATTTTCCTCTTTGGTTGAGAAATCGTGATGAAATGTCTCGGATAAAAACTTACAGATAGTGTGCACGCTGTCTCCGCAGATAACCGGATACATATGCATCCACCGCTGTAGCATCTCAAAATGATGGTCAAACTGATATTGATTTAATTTCTCACCAACCTTTTCCGTATTTATAAAGTTATTCTCAGGTATCGGCGAAGATGAATTATTACTATCAGAGGTGTTCTCCCGGATAGGGCTTAAGTATCCGATTAAAGCGAAGATCTCCGCTTTCTGCGCTTCGGTAATCTCTTTATCCGGCTCGTCAGCAGGAAAACTAACATCAATCTTTATCCCATTCCTGCCTATGATTGTATTGCTAAGAAACTGCTGCAATAAAGAAGATATATCATTATCCGGATGGACAGGTTCTCCTTCCGGAGAAAAGAACTCACACCGAAAGTAGTGTGTTTGAGATACGTAAAAAACCCCGTGGGCATAGCTCCGATAAGGCTCCACCGCCTCCATCACCGGCCATGCAGCTTTATCACGATTAGCTTCTTTGATATCACCAAGAGCCTGACTGACCTTCAGCACCTCTTCTTTTATTTCGTTTAAGATTGTAATATAAATATCTATGCCGCGAGTCTCTTTTATGGCGCTGGCTATCTCACAGAGCAAAACAAAAGGCCTGATATGCATTGGAAAAACAGCCTGCACTTCCAAAGCTGAATTAATCTTAAGTCGCTCCCCGATCATCCTTTGTAAGAATACCTTAAAATTCCTGTCAATCTGTATTAAGACCAGTTTCCTGCGGTTTTCTGCGGAGGCCCGGTCATAAATACCCTCGCCCAATATCTCGCCAGTATCTTTAATCTTAAGCTCATCATTAATTTTATACAGCCTTCCGTAACGCACTGCTGCCAGGTGCACATTATCTGCAAATTCCAGATTTAACTGCGTCTGAATACTGGCCAGAGCCTCTAAATATCGCTCAAGCCTCCCTGATAACCCCAGCGCCAGGTCAACATCTGTCACCTTAAAATCCTTACTCCCCCGGATAATCTCCCGGGCCAGGCTGCCGGTGAGGTATAATTTAAATCTGTGATCTGCGAATGACTCAATAATATCTACCGCCTCCCCCAATATCTTCAGGGACGCCTTTGCAGCCAATCTGGGGACATCTTTACGGCTAAGTTCAAAGGTGTCCCCGGTAACAGGGCTAGAAACAATATTGTGCGAATATATATACTGTTCCAATTCTTCTAACTGGTACCTACCAAATAACTTCTCAAATAATGTTTTTTGCTGCGGAGTAAATTCTCTTTCTATCCCATAAGCAGCGCATTCCAACAGTTTAAATCTCCAGCCTAAAACTTTGCGTAGGCTTGCCTTATCCTCTCTAATAGCCTCCTGTAGACGATTAAGTCTGACCGGCAGGCTCTCATAACCAAAATCAATCCTGGTCCAATACTTAGAAAGAGAGCATGTTAGATACAATTGTTCTATATCATACCCCTCGATAATAATATTTTTGCTTAACGCGTCTTCGGCATTAACAATATCGTAACCTATATCTATACCGAATTTCCAAAATAACCCTTTGCATATATTCCACTCTTGCATCTGGATATTTTCTCTGCCTTCTAAGGTCATTACCTCCCATGAAAAACCATCCGTGCCACGGACAAAAAAGTAAAAGTATCCTTCTTTAAACCATCCTCCCGGGATAGGGATATGAGCGATAGTATATTCATTTTTCTTGCGAAAATATTCATCCAATAAAACAGCTACTATGTTCCGGCAGAGCGCGAAGCCAGGATTGGATAATATCTTCTTACAAACACACAGCGGCTGAGACAGTAACACATTTTTCCCATCAATCAAAATACTGCCAACCGTAGCCTTAAATACCATTTCCCCCGTAGAAACGGGTATCCATTCTCCTGCCGCATGAGAAAAATCTACGGGGAAATTAAAAGAAGAGCTGGATAAATCAGCCACCGGCGAGCTGGCGTTATCCTTGCGATTCGTATTATTTGGCCATTTACGTATATAAAATGTGCGCCTCTCTCTTTGAATCCTGTCTTTACGTTTTTTGTATAAAGCCGCTGTAATAGTAAATACTGCCGCCACTATTACCGCTTCAAAGAAATATTGCCCAAAAAATGCATCTAGGGATATAAGGAACGCGATAGTTGCTAAAGACCCTACAATGCTTTTATAAATTATTAACAGAAATTTTGGCCTTTCTTTAATAAAAGGCGACTTCGAGATTTTTCTTCTACGTATAGGCGAACTGGAGCGGCCCAGCGGCGAGGCGGCCGGCGAACTGGAGCGGACGATCGGCCCTTCGATTCGGCTTCCGGCATCTCTCAGGACTCCCTCGCTTTCGCTCGGTCGCAAGGCGCTGCGCTCTGCGCCATCCCCGCTTAAGGTACCGCGGATATCACCCAAATTTACGGAGTGCAAAATCCCGCCATCCCCGCCTAACGCAGAAATCTCTCCCCGGCCGACAGAAAAAATTATCTTGTTGAATTGCCATGAAGGATGTATATCCGTCGGCAGGCTGGGTAAGCCAATATCGGAAAACACCCAGGAGTAATTGAATTCTATTGATGTCATATCATACTCAGACCGCAGGATAACAGCGATAATATTCTTTTGCCTATAGGCATCATCTTGCAACGCTATCTCCGCCTTCTCAGAAGCAAATAATACTATTTCCCGGGCCCTCTCTTTGCTCAATACAATGTCTGCATGTATCAATGCCCCCTTCTTCTTTAAAGCGTCAAATATGGATACGTATATACAATACGCGGCGCCCCTTTCCCGGATAATGTCACCTTGCTTGCCGGTTGATATAATACTTTCTAACAGATGCCATCTGGGATACGGCTGAGAAGCATCATATATGGCATTTACAGCCGGTGAGGAGGCGGGTTTCTGCGCAGGCGAACTGGAGCGGCGTAGCGACGAGGCGTATAGCTGCTTATCAGCCAATGGATTCAAGGCAATAGGCGAGAAGGCATTTTTTAACCAAGAGGACAGTATGATGCTCTTACCTTTCTCCCTGATTACTCTCAACGTCTCTAAGCTGCGCTCATTCTTAAAATGGCTGATGCTTAGCCAGGGAGTCATATCGGGGAGTAATTTTAAAAGAACTGCCATGGATGATGGCGTCCAGTACGCATAGTTATATACGCTCAATCTATCGCATCTCTTCATATATTGCACGGCTAATGCCAAGAGGCCATTCCCAAGGAAGTATTGCCTGCGATATGGTTCAGCCACAAAAAACGCGTGCTCCTGCATACCCGGATAATATCTCAAAAAGCTAAGATACTGCTGCCTGACCCACGTATAGGCGGTTTGACTTCCCAGCGGTGGGATGACATAAGTCAGGCCCCCGGCAAAAATTTCTTGATCCTGTCCGGTTGCAATTTCATAGCATGCGAAATCCCTTATTTTATACGCCCCCGCAAAACCGCTATTTTCAGAGGCGCGATATCGGAATACAAAAATCTTTTCTTCCTTGCCCGCTTTTTTTCTTATGCGTGCAAAGAATGCGGCCTCAAAACCATGCTTATTCTTTACTTCTATCAAACGATTTAATCCCAGCGGCTCAAGCGAGATAAATAAGGATTGCAAAAACTGAGCCGGTGAGCTGGCATAGTGTCGGCTCTCTAAATATCTTTCTGCTGCCTCTGGCTCAAGGATATAGATATACGACCTGATCCCGCTGATAAGCTTAAAAGGAATAATTACCGCTCCGCAGCCTTCTAAATGCCGCAGGATTGCCGTGCTTACGGTAATCCCCCAGATTTTCCCGCCAAAGCCATTGTTTTTGCTAAAACCGATTACAGCGCTAAAGAGGCGAGCCAGCAGTTTTTCCGTATCGTATTTTTTATCCTGCCGTATAAAAGGCGATATTACTGTCTTGGCTGCGACAAACTTCCTCATCCTTAGCGGATTATTTTTATCAGGATGCAGCTCAATCCCCTGCATAGCAAGGAGCGTATTATCGTTACAGATGGAAATATAACGGTAGTTAGAATAGGTATTGCCATTGACAATGCCGGTTATGAACTTACGCAGGAGCGGGGTTTTGATGATGCGGCCGGAGTCATCTTTTACGGTATCGAATCGGAATTTTCCATATTTATATTTAAGCCACTGGCGCAGGCTTTCCTGAAAACTCCAAAAATCATCCTCCTTTCCGCTATAAATCCTTACCCTAAATTTATCCTTGGGGGCGTACCTATTTAATACGGAGATATTTTTCGCTCCGGCCTTTGCCGCCGGTGAGCTGCTTGCTCGCGCAGGCTTTATCATATACATCTGAAGAGTATGCCAGTACGGTTCCATATGATCTTCGACATCTTTTCGGTATTCCAGGCCGCCTTCTTCTATAAGCCACTGCCGCCATTTTTCATCCACAGCTTGTACCTTAAGAGGAACATCCAGATAGTTTCCTGATTTTTGAATTAAAAACTGGGCATGCTTAAACGGAAGGTTTAAACGCGGCCCCAGCGAGCTAAGAATAAACTCGCCGTCTAACTCATCAACATAGCGGATTAAATCTTTTTCTGCCAGGCTTGAAACATTAATAAAGATTCTGACATTCGGGTTATGCCTATTAAGCTTTTGTACCCCTATCTCCAATATCTCGCGGATAAGCCCGGTCCCGCGATAGGGGTCTTTATTATCCTGCTTACGCCACGGCGGGATCCGTATATAAGGAGGGTTGATAAATATAACATCAAAATACTCGTTTATCGTGCGTATGCCCTTACCCCAATAGAAATGCAAATCCAAGCCATTTTTCATATAAGGCAGGATATTTTTATAACTGCAGCGCAAAGCGTAGATACTGATATCGCTGACTGAAAGGCTTTTGAGGTTTACGAACCGCTTGGCGGAAGTTGCCGAAATCTGTCCTCCTCCAACTCCTATCTCAAGAAGCCGCTCAACCGTATCATCTTCAAATACACCTTCTTTATCAACTATGTCCAGGAAATAAATTGTATCCCTGTTGGTGGTCCACACATTCTTATCGATAGCCGCGTCCCAGGAAACTATTACATCCATAAATCTCGTATAGCGTTTTTGTCCGGCAAGGAGCTGATTAAGTAAATTACGGATTGACGGTTCAAGGCGGGTGTCTATATATTTTTGGGGAGTGATCAGGCGGGCGTCCGGGATAGTAACGATTTTTTGTAACTTTAACACCAGATCATCATAATTCGCTTTGCCGTTAATACCAAATGCTAAAGGGTCATTTTCCATATAATGATAGGTTATGTCGCTATCTCGGGAAATATCAATGAACAAAGATATCTTGTTTGGCCTGGCTGCCGGGATAATAGGATAAAGCTCTTTAGCCGCCCCCTCAGCAACCGGGATCGCCTCGTCCCTGTTTTGAGCCTCCTTATCAACCGATATCAACTTAATAATTTCTTCATAATCCTGCCAGCCGCTAAGTATATAGTTGGCTCCGTCGGCAATAAGCGCCTCCCTGTTACCCTGAAATTCATTGCTCTCAACAGTAGGCCCTTGAGGCAAGCCAAAAAACACACCCCCGATTTCAACGAGCTTTTTCCCCGCTCCCACCCAATCATCAAAATACACAATTCTATGGTTTTGAAATTGCCTGTGGAGCGCTTCAATCGTATCTGAGCTACGTAACCCCTTATTTCGCTCACTCCCCACAATATGCTCTTGGGGTATAAAATCCAAGAGGCCATTTATTTTTAATTGAGAAATTGTTAAATCGGTATCTGAACCAGTCCTTATAAATAGAGGAATACCCAATATATTAAGCGCTTTAATAAACTCCAGAGCATACGGCCTTGCCTTAGGAATATAATTTAAGTGGTAATGGCGCATTCTTTCATCGAGTAGGCGTATTATATCCTCTTTAGAAATTTCTGAAGCTATAGACAGCCTCTGCGCAATTGTATCTATATTCTCGTTCATCGCGTTTTGCTCCACCCATACTAAGCCTTCTCCTATGTCCCTGCCGGTAATATCATGGTAGACATCGGCAATCTCGAATTTCCATGTCGGTTCAAGCAATGTCCCATGCGCATCAAACACAACGATAATCGGTTTATTTTGTGTTCCCCATAAATTTCTGTCTTTAAGCGAACCTGCGATCTGTTCTACCTGTATAGGCAACTCACGCGCTTCATTTTTTGCCTTAACAGGCCTAAGTTGTTCGGCAAGAGAATTAAACTGCAGAGATGGGCTTTTTCGCTTATGCCTGCCCTGGATTGTTGGGCTGGATGCTGCCGCCGGAGAGCTAGAGCGACCTTGTCCTTTACCGCCCACAGAGGATCTTGCCGATACACTGCCAAATAACTCCCTGTAGATATCCTTCCAGTACAGCTTTGTATCTATCAATTCCGAAACCGTATTAGCAACCCCTGCATTAATCAGCATGACCGAAGTGGACCAAAATAAGAAATCTTGCTCAATCAATCCCAAATATTCCGAGAAAAGTATCAAGGCCAGAGGGGATAAGAGATAGTCTTTATGGAAACGCATTATTGCTGAATTTAAATTATATGTTACGCATTCCTCCCTGCACATCGTTATTACGTTTAATGTTTCATTAGAGCCATAGAGCCGTACGCGCATCAACAATATCCCGAAGAAAAATAGAGGGCCTTCTATGCTCACAATAAGGCCGGCGCAGAGCAAAATAGAAATAGGGTTCCAGCCGAATAAAAACTGGTTTAGGCCAGCCAACAAAAGGGCAAAAACAGCCATCTTTACATGGTAATAAACCATGTTCCTGGAATCGCCCCTGCGCCTGACTGCCCCCAGGAGATTTCGGATCTTCTCTTTATCGGTAAGCTTATCGCTCTTACTGCCGGATTCCAGAATAGGGGAACTGGAAGAATGCCTATTATGCCGGGGGTCGTCTTCGCGGCTAATCTCAAGGGTGTCCCTGATAGTGGGTCCAGAGGAGGATGAACTGTATAATCCTAAAAGAGGCACTATGTGCTCTTTCAATTCCTGTATCACAAAATCTTTGTACTCTTCATAAGCATATTGACTGGATATGCTCAGGTGCACAAATTTAACAACAATTTCTCTTTCCTTAAGCACATTAGCAATGCTTCTTATCTGCCCTTCAATCTCATCAAATAAAGGGCGCATCTCATCCCGCTCGTAATCCGGACCTTCTACTCCTTGAGGCATAAAGCGATTCGCAAAATAATCCAGGCAAAACGTTACTACCACATCTCCCGTAATTGTTGGGATTTCATCGATATTTGAAAAAATCCGTTCAAAGTCTTTCTCAGGGTCATCTAACAAAGAATCGATTCCTTTTATTCTCCACGAAGGGATACATAACCACACCTTACATCCCTTAAATTTCGCCCATACGACCCAATTAGTCTGATCCGCAGGCGCAATAACGGTAGTTTTCTTATTTGAATACTGCCTTAGATTGTCAAGATCATAATCAAAAGATAGGACGCTATCTCCTCCGGTTAAGTATTCTAAAATACGGTGGTGTTCATCTGTAACGATTAAATTACCATCAACAAAATTCACGGCTCTATGCGCCGCGTTTACACCAGAACGCCCACCAAATAATGGCCGGATCACAACAAGTGTGGATAGATTTTCGTCATTCGGCTTAAAATACTTATCGCTATACTGCTTTTTAGGTAACAACGATCTCAAATGACCGGCTGTCTTCTCTATCAACACCCTACAGCGGATAAAACAATCGCTTGCTTCTTCGCCTAGGATTTTTACGGCGTTTCTTAATCCGGGCTTTTTAATTGAGGGACTATCCCTGCCCGCCGGAGAAGATGCGTATTTTGTTTTCATCGTGCCGATGACCTTGGCTATTGCTTCCTTATACGTGGTCCCTCCAAATATCTCTTTCCAATAACGGCCGGCAAATTCCAGATCATGCCGGCTGGGGGCCATCCAATCATATGTCTGTTTCTCATAGCATATTTTCAAAAAAGAGGCAGAGTAATAACCCAACCTGCCGATGACTTGCGTAATTTCTTCCAGGGGCAAGATATCTACCGCCTCTTCAGCCCTTTGCCTTAATGCCTCTACAAATTCAAGCGGGAAGAATAACCCGTTATCGAGAATAGCTGGCTCCACGTCCCCGCTCCCATCCTCTTTTCCTACCCACCCTATATCTCCGTTTTCATACTTTAGCCAATCAGGAAAACGGTAACGAATCCTATTTTTCTCTAACTTCTGCGTTATCCTGCCTGTTATCGAGAGCCATGATTCTGTCCTGCCCTGCTTATAAACGGGTATTGCTTTCTGTTGGACAATGATGCCGTCTACATATGCCACTGGCACAAACGGCACAATCTTAACGAGCCTCCAGCCGCCGATCCTCACTTCCCTGCTAATCATTCTATCGGCGATAATCTGCATACAGGCGGCTTCTTGAGGATATAGGATCAGGCCGTCTGAGGGATTCGGTATCTTAAAAACAAGCCCGGGGCAATCTTCTGTTTCATATACTTGCATAAAATTGCTATAGCCCCGGATTCTGCTGCGCTTTATTATTTCAGCCTTAGGCAGGTGAGAAAAACCAGGCTCTTTTTGGGTTAATGCCGCGATAAAATTCCTTTGTTCTGAAGAGGCGTTAAATACAATCGGAGAAATGGAAGGAGACCTATTAAGGCAAAAGTTGCTCACAATGCTTAAAACCCTCTTGTCTTGGCCCCACAATGCGCCGCTGTGGTCGACGCCTTCGATTTTTATTACCGGTATATTCTTGGCCCCGGCATCGAAACCGGCCAATTCAGTAACACCGTCGGTCTCAGGAGTTGCCAGGCGGTCAAGCATATCCTCAATCCAGCCTTTATTTTTCCTGGCTACCGGCCTTCCCTCTTTAGTAAAGGTGCTGACCAGGATTACCTCATTTTCCTCCCATTGTTTGATCTCCGCGTTAATTTTTTCCATAAGCGCCTTATTTTCCGGCGTCCCCCTTATAAGCTGGCGGTGTATTCCTTTACGGTAATCCCTAAGGTAGATCCGGGAGAGGATATCCCAGAATAAAACCGTCTGTAGCCTCATCCATTCGGATACTCCCTTATTAAAAGAAAATACCGGATTAATCAAGGCTAACCCGCTGACTCCCCTGTTCCTTAAGAAACCGCTGTTATAGGAAGCCAGGATCGCTCCGAAACTGTATCCCACCACTACTATTTTACCGCCCTTAAGAAAAGGTTGCGTTTGGAAGATGCGCTCTATCGCCGGGATAAAAATCTTCCTGCTTATTTCTTCGACGTTCATAAGTATGTTCTTGGGATTGAGAGTAGCGTGAGGGAAAGAAACCATCTCAAAACCCAGGCCTAAAAACTGTTTCAAGGGGGATCCTTCCTGCCAGCAGACAAGGTCGTAATGGGGCAGATATTGCCTGCGCAGAGATGGCCTAAGCAGGCGCGTGAAATAATTATAGACATCAAGCACTCCCTTACCGTGGACGAAGATCAGGGTTGTGCCGGAGAATGCCTCGGGAGTTACGCGCCGAAACACAACACCATTTTGGGAAGCCTTTGCGCTGTCTTGAAAGTAAGGGCTCGGCCCGGCTTTCTCAACCGGGCTGCTGGATTGTTGATGATTCTTTAGAAAAACTGCGGTTTCCCGCAATAAATCCCTAACCCCCTTTATCTCTTCCAGGAATTGCATGGCCCTGAAATCAATGTAAATTCCGCCTTCTCCGTTTGCATTATCAACTACGAAGATGTGGTCAAATCTATCATCCTTGCTTATTCTCTCCGGATGGATGAACTTTTCAAGCATGGCCGAAGCGTACTTATTATTACGGAACAGGCGCGGGTCATACCCTAAACCCCTCAATGACCGGGCCAAACCCACGGAAACCGGGCCACAATGCCAGATATCCATCAGGTTCATCCCCACCACGCATATTCCGTATAGAGAATAAAGCCTTTCTCTAAACTGCATCGCATTTAGTTTGTCCCTTTGGGAAAGAAAAGCGCGCTCCATCTTTCCCAACATAGCAAAGACCTCCCACTTAGACGCGTCCAGCCAATCATCATCCGAAAAATCCCTGCCGATATTGCGCGCCTCCAGATAAATCTGCGCCATAGCATTGCCTCCGGCAGCAAACTTTCTGATTAAATCTTCGGGCAAACAGACAAAATCGATTACATGATGCGCCCGACTCATAACACATAATCCCTCTTTGTGCATGTCTCCTGCGAGAAGCGGCATTTCCTGTTCCATCGGCGAAGAAGCAACATTACCGTCTCCTCCTATCTCTTTCTGTTCGGCCTCGATCCGAGAGAGAATAGCCAGGGCTACGCCTGCCTGAATCGGCTTCTCTTTAAATAAAGGGAGTTTGCGGGAAATCCTGCTGATATCAACCCTCTCTGTGCCTATAATTTTCTTAGCGGGCAATGCGCCATAGTGCAGCATCTGGTAGGGGATTATTCTCCTGCGCTTAACGTATTCTGCGCGGTAATCCGCCGGCCATTGCAAATCACCGAAGTCTCTGCTGAAATCCCGAATATGCCTCGTGCTCAAGGTAAGGCATCCTCCTGAAAAGGCAGGCTTTACCCACACCGCCACGTCATAATCCCGGCCGCCATCAACTACTAACAATTGTTTCTTCTTCAATATATTATA
This sequence comes from Candidatus Omnitrophota bacterium, assembly GCA_018825985.1. Classification (GTDB taxonomy): domain Bacteria; phylum Omnitrophota; class Gorgyraeia; order Gygaellales; family Profunditerraquicolaceae; genus JAHKAP01. The sequence goes on along the minus strand of JAHKAP010000035.1, from coordinate 4,609 downwards.
TTCGGCCAAGGAAACTGCCAGGATGCTGAATTTGTTGGATACCACCTTAAGATAACCGCCCACACTTTCAAAAAAGAATGGCGGATCGGATTCAGAATAAGCTATCTCTTTGCCGGATATATCCCGTATCAGCGGTCTATAGTTCCTGTTGCCTGTTTTCTCCGGGACGGTAAATCTCACCTTATAGAGCGCGCCGCTATCCCGATCCAGCATAGAAAGAACCTGCCTGCGCACATCCTTAAGTAATACCTCATCCTGCAGCAAGGGATATATCACGGGAGTCAGACGATAGGAAACATCCTCAAACTCCTTATCCAATACCCCGGGCAGTGTCTGGCGGATATGCATAAGCCATGCCTTAAAAGATCCTTTCTGCACCGCTTGGGAAAAGACACGCTTGAGCAACAAACCCATTTTATCCAGCATTTCGTTAGCGGTCCGGCGGCCGTGGAATGTACCGATATCCCCGGTATTGGAGGTATCAAAGCAAAATAAAGCCAACTTTTCTTCTTGCGCATTCCACAATAGAGCAACAAACTCATCAGACTCTACCCCCATCCTGAAGACCGCATGAAATGAATAGGGCACTTTGTGCCGCAAGATATAGTTGATGAATCTCCTGAAATTGGAATAGCCGAATAAAATATTGTCTTTAGCCCCGCTGAGCTCGCTAGTGTAGAGCACTCCCCGCAAGAATAATAACTCCGGGCTTTGTTCTATGCGCGTCGTATCCAGAAAACGATACCACTGTTCATAGTTTTCAATCCCGTGTTCGAAAAAACTCACCCGGTGCCTAAATTGATCTGACACAGGATCAAAATCAACCAATTCCTTATCTAAACCCAAGGCCTCTAACGCGATTATTTCCTCCTGAATCTCCTCAGATAATGTTTCCACCGCGTCCTTCTCTTGAAAGAGAATAACCTGATGCAACCTGCGCAGTATCACCTCACGCTTATGCATCTTATAGAGGCTGATAGTAAAATCCCCGATTTCCTTAAGCCGGCTTAACAGTTGTTTATAGTCAGCGCAATACCTGATATGGACAATATTTGCGGCCTTGCCGGCCTCCTGTTGTATCCTGTCGGCTACAGACAAAGCTGTATCTAAATCGCTTATCCCTGCCTGGTGCAGGCTTGATACGCCGCCGTACATATAAAAGTTTTTGGTTGAAAAATGATGCAGCAATTCTGCAATGCCTGATCTGTCTTTCACTCCGCTAATAACCTTTTCCTTAAAGCCCGAATGTTCTGCCAAGACACCCAGCAGTATCTCCTGCGCCGCCTTTTCATTTGTCATATCCTGACTGAAACGGAAAATAATACGGAATTTCGGCCCCGCGTTATAGATATTGCACTGTGTTTCAGACGGCATTAGACCGTTATCCACCATCCTCTTAATTTGTTCCTGTAGGGCAATCCTGAGCTGGTAGCGGATGACCTTAGCCGCGGCAATAGCTCCCAACTTATGCCCCACCCCTAAATTGTAACCCCGCATAATGAATTGCTGCTTAAAGTTATGTACTTTCAGAACAGCTAACTGTATTTTGCCTTTATGATCCTGTAAATGATGGACAAACTCATTGGGGAACCGGAACTGACTGGTCAATTGCCGCCTTAATTCTATGATATCTGTCCACTGATGAGTACGCACGAATGTTTTAAATAGTTCGGCATAATATGAGCCTCCCGGGCTCACCGCCGAGCTGGCGCCATTACCCACTGTCCCGATTGATTTGGAAACAGTTTCCTTTATTCTAATGCTAGAATTGTCAACTTGTTTGCGGAATGTATCCTCGTCTTTAAGATAGTATGTTTCATATATCCTTACCGCATCTCCCCGAATAAGCTTATCCTCTATAAAAAGCATGTTATAGTCTTCTCCGGCTGCAGAGACATAAATAATGAAATCTTTTCTCTTTACCGGATCGGGTATATATACCGGAACTTTCTTATTCTCCAGCGTCTTGCCTAAAATCAATTCCGTGCTAAAACCCTCTGCCCCTATCACGGGAGTATGGCCATAGCCGAGCCTTAACAACGTTTTTGCTAGTAAGGGATGCCGCACATACATATTAAACATGCCCATTTTTAGATTTTCTTCTATCCACCCATCCTCAATAATCTTAAATAGGGTAATTAAGAAGGCTCTCGCCAGTCCCTGGCCTCTAACTTTCGGCTCCACATAGATATAATTAATAAGGTGTCCGGGTAAGAGTAATTCAATACCTCCCAAATTTCCTGAATTATGATTATAAAAATTCAGGTGAAGGATAAGACGTCTGGAAAAATCAAATAAATTTCCATTAACAAGGAATTTCTCGTCTGGGAAGCCAACAGATAAAGGATCCAAGAATATCTTTTCTTTGTCATATGAACCGATAGGGCTGCTGGATTGTTTGTGGGTTGACTCTGAATAAGTGCGCATTAAGGCTCCGACCGGAGAGCTAGAGGTCTTAGCTTTCACTTCGTAAATAAATGTGCCACCTCTACCCCAGGAATAAAAATGATTATGCCCAAAGCTGATCTCCGTGTGGTAAGTATGCGACACTCTTTTTCTCCCCTTCCTGGTTAGGAATATTCCCCTGTCTGAAACTATCACCCCGCTTTTACGGAACCCGGAAAGTATGAAATCCCAAGTCTTTGCCTCTATATAGAAAGGCGAAAAAGCCTTATACATACACGCATCAATCCTATTCATAAGCAACTTAAGGGTTTTGGGATAAGAACCTAAATCATTAACATCCAGTCCGCCGAAGAAAACGACCTTCCTTAACCTGCCTGCGGAGTCGATATTCTTAGGCAAAACAAATGTAATCTCGGCAGTATTCCTGCCTTTAATCGCTAGGTTTATATCTTTTCTCTTAAGGCCTAAAAGTTCCAGCTCTAATAAAATAGGAATCCCTAATACTTTTATCTTTCTACTCAAAGTACTCGTCCAAGAGAATCCTCCGGGACACCTCTTCTCTTTAATATATTCATCCCTAATACCTGATAAAGCGGATTTGCCTAATTCTTTAGACTCGCCAAAAGCCAACATATCCACGGCTAAGATAATGCTGGGGTCAAAAAGGTACAAGGACAGCAAAACATCCGCTCCGAAAGCCGGGCCAAACAAAACGTTAAAAGAATTGTTGCCGAGGGCTTTTTTTATCTTCCTGAAGTCGTTTGCCCCTTCAGGAGTAAATAATAACGGCAACTTAGTGACAAAGGCATCAGCTAATTTTATAGGGCTGCTGGAAAGGCCCTCGAATTCCTGCCTGGACACAATACTCAGCGCCTCAACCAAATCCTCTAATTCGGCTAAAAACTTATCCGGGAGAAGTTTCTTATCCGAACAAAACTGAATTGTCTTGTCCGCCATCTCCAAGTACGTTAGCGAATCAGGCATATTAAGAAGGCCGGCAAAGTTCTCCGCCTCCAAGAGCCCCTTTCGGCTGAAATCTTCCAATACCTCCGGATAAAGACCCAGCCTTATAAGAGATAGGCCTATCCCTAAGCCCAGAGGGTAATTTTCCGGGTCTAAACCCAAAGCATTCCTATATTCTTCTACCGCAAAAGAGTTCTCTCCGAGCATCTCAAAGGTATAACCTAAATTACTGCGCATTATTTTACGCAGCTCCGGAGAAATAACTCCGAGGTTTTTTGCCCGGACATACTCCCAGGAGGCCTCTTTAAACTTTGCCTGGCGGAAGAACCTGTTCCCTCGGACAAGATTCGACATCGCCTTTTCCGGGCTAAAGTACTGGGCCCGGCGGTAGTATTCCTCTGCCTGAGATAAATCTCCGGTAATAAAATACTGGTTTGCTAATCTATGGTAAGCTGTGGAGACCTGGGGTTTTACGGTCTCGATATCTATAGCTATCCTTTTATCTTCGGTAAAGAAATGCATTAACCTGATTATCTCCTGGTAGTGCCTCAGGTCTATCGGGCCTCTTTTTGCTGCATCCATTAACCTATAGCGCAGGACTCCTATGGCTATAAAAAGGTATTCTTTGATTTTTTTATCAAGATACACCCGGGATACACCGCCTAAACCTACGACAATCTCGTCTATGATCGTCTCTTTTAATAAACCCAGGACATCTACCAACTCCCGGGCATCAAAGGTATCCGGGTATATCTTCTCTGCCTCTTTCAGTTTTGCGGGATAAGGCGCGGCGGAAAGGAGCTTCTCTAAGAATCTTTTAATCGTATTATCCAAAAATGAATCTTTTATCGGCGAACTCCCGTTCGGGGACATCCTTGCAACCAATCGAGGGACGTCCTTGCAGACAATCGAAAGGATGTCCCCGCCTGCGCTTATCAATTCCAAAACATCCTTGGGCCCCTTGGTTATCAATAAGATGATCCGGGGATCTCCGGCGTATTGGCCGAAGATGGTTCGCGAGATAAAATTATACCCCCAGAAGGCAATTTTTCTACCCGCCAAGAACCCCTGATATTGCCAGATTTGGCTTAAGAATGGCTCTTCATCCAGATAGAGGTTAGTTGCCTCTTGGGCAATAAAAACGATTGTCAACGCCTTCTCCTGCCTTATCCTGTAATCGATCAAGTCTCTAAATGTCCTAAAAAGGCAGGTAGCTACAGACCCTCCGGCTAATATGAAT
>JAHKAP010000034.1 GCA_018825985.1 Candidatus Omnitrophota bacterium | reverse complement strand
TATTATATTAATAATAATGGAGGGTAAATGAAATTTAAATTTAAAAAAGAAGATTTGATTAAGGGAATAGACATAATCCAAAACGTAATTAGCGCAAAGGCTACTCTACCAATATTATCCAATATTTTAATAGAGACTTATAAGAACCAATTAAAATTAACCGCAACCGATCTTAATATAGGTATAACTTGTGTGGTACCTGTTGATATCCAAGAGACAGGCGCCATAACCGTTCCAGCTAAAAGATTTGGGGGTATTATACGGGAACTACCAGAGGATGAAGCTGAAATAAATGTTAAAAAAAACAACCTGGTGATTATTGGAACTAAGTTATGCCAATTTAAAATTATTGGCCTGGCCCCAGAAGAATTTCCTAAATTACCAGAGCTAAAAGACAAAGAAGTTATTAAATTAGAACAACAAGAATTAAAAAGCATGCTAACCCTAACTTCTTTTTCGGTATCATTAGATGAAACACGTTATATATTAAATGGCATATTATTTAAAATTAACCAAGATAACCTTACTTTAGTAGCCACTGATGGTAAAAGACTCGCCATTATAGAAAAAAAATTAAAACAGAATATAAATAAAGAGATACAAATCATCGTGCCTTTAAAAACAATACAAGAATTAATCAGAAATCTTAAAGAAGAAGGCGAGGTATCTTTAATTATTGGAACTAATCAGTTGCTTTTTGATTTTGGAGATGTTATTATTATTTCCCGTTTGATTGAAGGAGAATTTCCGGATTACCAACAGGTAATACCCGCGGTGTCCGAAAATAAGATAAAGATCAATAAGGATCTCTTTTTATTAGCGGTTAAAAGAGCGGCGCTTTTATCTACCCCGGATTATCAGGCGGTAAAGTTGGAAGTATTTAAAGATAAATTAGTGGTTTCTAAAACTACCCCGGATATCGGAGAGTCCAGAGAGGAAGTGCCGATAGAATATCACGGTAAAGAAATAGCGATAGGTTTTAACCCGGGATATCTGACGGATGTATTGAAAAATCTAACCGGTGCGGATATTGAATTTGAGTTAAGCGGCAATGAGCGGCCTGGCGTTATTCGCTCCAGCGGGTATGTTTATATAGTCCTGCCGATGCGCTTGGGTTAGCGATGCAGACAATCAGAGACACGGTTCAAATAGTTATTAACGGGCTTAGGGGCGCGGACAAAAAAAGGGCCAAAGACAATCCCCGGGCCTGGTTAAAAAAAGCTCTATCTAAAAAAGAACTAAACCATATCGGGTTTAAGTATTTTAGTAAAGGAATTTTAGGGCTAAAGGTTGATTCTTCCAGTTGGCTTTATTATGCGAGTTTGCATAAAGAAGAATTGCTGGGGAAATTAAATAAAAACAGCATGAAAGTAAAAGATATCCGTTTTTGGATGGGGGAAATAGGAGAAAAATAGTGAAAAAGAAAGAAATAAAAAAAGACGCCGATGGAGAAGCCAGGCGCCAGATGGGCAAAGAAAAAGCTTATGACGCCACGACTATCCAGGTTTTAGAAGGGATTGAAGCGGTAAGGCGCAGGCCGGCGATGTATATCGGCGATACCTACAACCGCGGGCTTCATCACTTGGTTTATGAGGTAGTGGATAATTCGGTTGATGAGGCCCTGGGAGGGTATTGTAATAAAATAGATTTAATCATAAAGTCAGGTAATGTGATCAGTGTCGGCGATAACGGCCGAGGCATCCCGGTAGATATACACAAGACTGAAAAAAAACCGGCAGTTGAGGTAGCCTTAACTACTTTACACGCCGGAGGCAAATTTGATCACCGCGTTTATAAGGTTTCCGGAGGCTTGCATGGCGTTGGGGTAAGCGTGGTTAACGCTCTTTCTGAATGGCTGGAGGTCGAGGTTCGCAGAGACGAGAAAGTATATCATCAAAGGTATGAACGAGGCAAGACCGTATCCAAGCTGACGGTTATTGGGAAAGCCAAGGCTACCGGGACAAGGGTAACCTTCAAACCGGATAAAGAGATATTTAAAAACTTGGAGTTTTCCTACGATGTTTTATCCCAGCGTCTAAGGGAACTGGCCTTTTTAAATAAAGGCCTGGAGATAACCATCAAAGATGAACGCAGCGATAAAGAGGCAATCTTTAAATTCGGCGGCGGGATTATTTCTTTCGTTGAGTACCTGAATAAGAATAAAAATCCCCTGCACAATAAGGTGGTTTATTTTGAGAAAGAAAAAGAAGGGATATATTTAGAGGCGGCCTTGCAGTATAACGATAGTTACGGCGAAAATATTTTTTCATTTGCCAACAACATCAACACGATTGAAGGGGGGACGCACCTTTCGGGTTTTAAATCCGCGCTTACCCGGGCGATCAATCAATACGCGAAAAACAAAAACTTAATTAAAGATGATATTGCTATAAGCGGAGATGATGTCAGGGAAGGCCTGACTGCGGTAATTTCAGTTAAAGTTCCTAACCCGCAATTCGAGGGCCAGACTAAAACCAAACTAGGCAATTCCGAAGCAGAAGGATTAACTGCTTCGGCAGTATTCGATGCCCTGACCAGTTTTTTTGAAGAGACCCCCTCGGTTGCCAATAAAATAGTGGATAAAGTTATCCTGGCCTCTCGGGCCAGAGAAGCAGCCAGGAAAGCCAGAGAACTCACCCGTAGAAAAGGGGCCCTGGAATCCGGCGGGTTACCGGGTAAATTAGCCGATTGTTCTGAGCGCGATCCAGCGCTATGTGAAATGTATATAGTCGAAGGTGATTCCGCGGGCGGTTCAGCTAAGCAAGGAAGAGACCGCAGGTTCCAGGCAATATTGCCAATTAAAGGCAAGATCCTGAATGTAGAAAAGGCTCGGTTAGATAAAATTTTATCTAATGATGAGGTCCGGACTATTATCACCGCTCTGGGGACCGGCATAGGCGAGGAGTTTGACCTGACCAAATTACGCTATCACAAAATAGTCTTGATGGCTGACGCGGACATAGACGGCTCGCATATCCGCACTCTTTTATTGACCTTACTTTACCGGCACATGCACAAATTGGTTGAAGGAGGTTTTGTGTATATTGCCCAGCCCCCGCTGTATAAAATTAAAAGGGGTAACCGCGAGGAATATATTCAGACAGAACAACAAATGGATGATATGCTTTTAGATTTGGGCAGAGAAGACCAATTTTTTAGCCGCTTGAAGGATAAACAAAATTTTACCGATAACCAGTTTAAAGACCTGTTAAAATTGTTAGTTGAGTTAGACAAGCTCGGCAAAGGCTTAGAGAAAAAGGGAGTGAATTGTTCAAAATACCTCCAGTTTAGGCATCCAAAGACCAAAAAAATGCCGATTTATAGGGCAAAAGTGGATGGAAAAGACTATTTTGTATATTCTGACCAGGAGTTAGGAAGCCTAGTAGAAAAAGAAGGTAAAGATAAAGAGCAGGATGTAATTGAGCTTTTTGAGGCCCAGGAAATTGAGCAGATAATTACTAAAATTGAAAAATTAGGACTGGACATTCTTACTTATAGCAGCGAAGAAGCGATTTTGCCTGGCAAGGTAACAGGCGATGATAAGATTAAAAAACAAAAGCCTCTTTATCGAGTGACTAGCGGTAAGGAGCAGCGAGACTTTTATAACTTGAAAGAAGTTCTGAGTTTTATCAAAGAGCAGGCTACTAAAGGGATGCATATCCAGCGCTATAAGGGTTTAGGAGAAATGAACCCGCACCAGCTTTGGGACACTACTATGGATCCTGAAAAGCGCACGATGTTGAAGGTCACTTTGGAGGATGAGGTAGAAGCAGACAAGATGTTTACGGTTTTAATGGGCGACCAGGTTGAGCCGCGCCGGCAATTTATTGAAGAATTCGCCCACCAAGTTAAAAATCTGGATGTATAAAGGGAGCCATAATGTACGCGCGCAATGAAAAAGTAATTCCGGTTTACATCGAAGATGAGGTTAAGGATTCTTATTTGAACTACGCGATGAGCGTTATAGTCGGCAGGGCCTTGCCGGATGTGCGCGACGGATTAAAGCCGGTGCATCGCAGGATTCTCTACGCTATGCAGGAGCTCAGCCTGGAACATTCCAAACCATACAAGAAATGCGCTCGTATTGTCGGCGAGGTTTTGGGTAAATACCACCCCCATGGGGATGTAGCGGTTTATGATACCTTAGTGAGAATGGCCCAGGATTTTTCTCTGCGCTATCCATTAGTAGACGGCCAGGGCAACTTTGGTTCGGTTGATGGCGATACTGCCGCAGCCATGCGCTATACGGAAGCTAGGCTTGCGGCTATCTCTAACGAAATGCTCGGGGATATTGATAAAGAGACTGTTAAATACGGCCCGAACTTTGACGCGTCATTAAAAGAACCGCTTTTATTGCCGGCTGCTTTGCCTAACCTCATGGTTAATGGTTCAAGCGGTATAGCGGTAGGCATGGCTACTAATATCCCGCCGCACAATTTGATTGAAGTAGCCGACGCCATTATTTATCTTCTGGATCACCAGGAAGCCGAACCTAAAGACTTAATGCGTTATGTCAAGGGCCCGGATTTTCCCACCGGAGGAGTTATCTGCGGGAGAGCGGGGATAAAAGACGCGTATAGTACTGGCAGGGGCAAATTGACGGTGCGGGCCAAAGCAACTGTTGAACACCAGAAAAATGGTAAAGACCTGGTTATTATTTCTGAAATTCCTTACCAGGTCCAGAAGTCGTCGCTGGTTGAAGCAATCGCTGCCCTGGTAGAAGATAAAAAGATCGAAGGCATATCGGATATCCGCGATGAGTCGGATAAGGACGGGATGCGCATTGTGGTTGAGCTGAAGCGAGATACCGAGAACCAGATCGTTTTAAACCAGCTCTTCAAGCACACTCAATTGGAAACCACTTTCGGGATTATAATGTTGGCCCTGGTTGAAAACAGGCCCAAGGTTTTAAACCTGCGCCAGCTGTTGGATTGTTATATTGAGCACCGCAAGATCATTATCCGCAAGCGCACCCAATTTGAACTTGATAAGGCTTTAAAAAGGGCGCATATCCTGGAAGGCTTAAAAATAGCCTTGAAATTTATTGACCGGATCATCAAGGTTATAAAAACCTCCAAAAGCGTTGAGGCGGCAAAAGATAATTTGGTCAAGGAGTTTGATCTTTCGGCGGTTCAGGCCCAGGCAATTCTGGAGATGCAGCTGCAGCGTTTGACCGCGCTCGAGAGGGATAAGATCGAGGCCGAATATTTGGAATTGTTGAAAAAAATTGAAATCTGCAGGGCGATCCTGGCTTCGGAAAAGAAGATAGAGGGGATTATTAAAGATGAGTTAGAAGATTTGAAGAAAAAATACGGCGATGAGCGTAGGACCGATATTGTCAGCGAGGTAGAAGAGCTTGAGATTGAAGATCTGATTGCCGAGGAAAATGTGGTGGTGATCATCAGCCACGGAGGTTATATCAAGCGTTTACCGGTCAGCGCTTACCGCAAGCAAAAACGCGGGGGTAAAGGGGTAACCGGAGCAGAAGTTAAAGAAGAGGATTTTGTCGAGCATCTTTTTGTGGCTTCAACCAAAGATTATCTCTTGACCTTTACCGATAAAGGCCAGGTGTATTGGCTTAAGGTTTATGAGATACCTCAGGCGAGCCGGACCGCCAAGGGCAAGGCGATTATTAACCTGTTACAGATGAACCAGGCTGAAAAAATCAGTTCGACTATCCCGGTAAGAGAATTTAGCGGGGATAATTACTTGGTTATGGTAACTAAGTTTGGGCAGATTAAAAAGACCAGATTAGACGCGTATAGCAATCCCCGCAAAGGCGGGATTATCGGGATTACTCTGGACAAAGATGACGCCTTAATCGGGGTTGAATTAACTGACGGCAAACAGGAATTATTGATTAGCACCCGTCAGGGTAAGACCATAAGGTTCCCGGAGAGCCAGGTCCGGGATATGGGCCGAGCTGCTCACGGAGTAAAGGGAATTTCTTTGGCTAAAAAAGACCTGGTTATAGATATGGTCCTGGCTCAAAAAGAAGCCACTATATTAACAGTTACGGAATTAGGCTTTGCTAAACGCACTCCCTTTGAAGAGTATCGCTTGACTCGTAGGGGCGGCAAAGGTATTATTAATATTAAAGTTACCGATAAAAACGGCGAAGCTGTGGGGGTAAAGACCGTTAACGACAGAGACGAGTTAATGGTTATAACCCAGAATGGGATGTTTTTGCGCTGCGCGATAAAAGATATACGCTCTACTGGCCGGGCTGCCCAGGGAGTGCGGTTAATCAAATTAGAAACCAAGGACCGGGTCTCCTGTATCGCTCCGGTAATTGCCGAAGAAGAATAATCCTGGCCCTGTCGTCTTCCCGCCAGGACAATTGCGGGTGGACGGGATCCCGCCCCCAGTTAAAGTTCCAGGCGGGAAGCCTGGTCCCCGGGCTATAATTGGGTTAAGAAGTTTTAAGAAATAGTAGATAAAAGCCCGACCCTGTCGTCTAGCCTGGTCCAGGACAAGAGCTTTTCAAGCTCTCGACACGGGTTCAAATCCCGTCAGGGTCACTGATTTGAACATGGTCTTGACACGGGTTCTCCCGTCAGCTAAACGCAAGCAAACTTGTTCTAATTTGGCTTGCAGTTGCCGGGATTAATTCGGCCATGCAACTTACGAATATCATTGTTCCGTAAGCTGCGGCCTTATTATAAATCCCGTCAGGGTCACTGATTTGAACATGGTTCCGACGCGGGTTCTCCCGCCAGGATCATTTAATTCGTGAATGCTCAATGTGCGGCATAATCGGATATGTAGGACCAAGGCAATCCCAGGGTATACTCTTAACAGGGTTAAAGCGCCTAGAATACCGCGGTTATGATTCCAGCGGTATGGCTGTTATTAACCCGGCGAAAAATAGGATTTCTACCCGCAAATCCCCCGGGAAAATCCGGGTTTTAGAAACCCTTCTGAATAAAAAACCCCTTCAAGGCTCTACCGGCATAGCCCACACCCGCTGGGCGACTCATGGCGCGCCCAATCAAATTAACGCCCACCCTCATTCTGACTGCAAAGATGAAATTTCCCTGGTCCACAACGGCATTATTGAAAATTACGCCCAATTAAAAAAAGAACTTATTAAAGAAGGCCATAAGTTTTCCAGCCAGACTGATACCGAAGTAATTGTGCATTTAATTGAAAAATATTTAAAGAACCGCAGCCTGGAAGAGGCGGTGAGAAAGGCTATTTTAAAAATAGAAGGTTCTTTTGCTATTGGAGTAATTTCCAGTCTTGAGCCGGATAAGCTGATAGGGGCCCGTTCAGGTAGCCCGCTGATCGTTGGTTTAGGCAGGGAAGAGAATTTTCTGGCCTCAGACGCTACAGCGATACTTGATGCTACCAAAGATATAATTTTCCTGGGGGAAAAAGAGATGGTGGTTTTAACCGGAGATAGCTGTAAAGTAACTGATTTTGGAGGCAGAGAGGTAAAAAAAGTACCGGTAAAAATTAAATGGGATATTGCTCAAGCCCAGAAACAAGGCTATAGGCATTTTATGCTTAAAGAAATAAATGAACAGCCGGGCATCATAAGGGCTTTTTTAAATTCCCGGATCCAGAAAGGATCAGGCCGGATAAATTTTGAAGAATTAGCTATTTGCGAAGATGCGCTGAAAAGCATTCGCAATATAATGATAGTAGCCTGCGGCACAGCTTATCATGCTGGCATGGTTGGCAAGTATATTTTAGAGTCGGCTTGCTCCATACCTACTCAAGTAGACGTCTCAAGCGAATTCCGCTACCGGGACATGTTAATAGATAAAGAAACTCTGGTAATTGCTATCAGCCAATCAGGCGAGACCGCGGATACCTTAGCAGGCATACGCCAGGCTAAGCAGATCGGGGCTAAAGTCCTTTCTATCTGTAATGTTGTAGGCTCTACCCTGGTTAGGGAATCCGACGGCATAATTCATACTCATGCCGGCCCGGAGATCGGCGTAGCCTCTACTAAAGCTTATACTGCCCAAGTGACAGCGTTATATCTATTTGCTTTTTACTTAGCCAGGATAAAAAATATCCTATCCCAGGCCCAGGTTAATAAATATCTGGAAGAGCTGCAAAAAATACCCCGTCAACAAGAAGAGATTTTGAAATTTCAAGGCTCGATCGGTAAACTCGCCCAGCGGCATTCTCATCTTGGGTCGTTTTTGTATCTGGGCAGGAATATAAATTTCCCTTCGGCTTTAGAAGGGGCCTTAAAATTAAAAGAGATTTCTTATATTCCCGCAGAAGGCTATGCTGCTGGCGAGATGAAACATGGCCCTATCGCCCTTATTGACGAATACCGGGCGGTAGTTTGTATAGCCTGTGAATCCCACGTATACGAAAAAATGATCTCTAATCTCCAGGAGATCCGGGCTCGCAAAGGGAAGATTATCGCCATAGCTACAAAGGCAGACGATAAAATAAGAGATCAGGCCCGGGAGATTATTTATGTGCCCCGCTGCAGCGAATTGTTTTCGCCACTTTTAGTCGCCCTCCCCTTGCAGCTGATAGCTTATCATATCGCCGCAAAAAGAGGGTGTGATGTTGACCAGCCCCGTAATCTGGCCAAATCAGTAACTGTTGAATAATGCTATACATAGTCGCTACCCCGATAGGGAATTTAAAAGACATATCTTTTAGGGCGATCGAAGTTCTAAAAAATGTGGATTTAATTGCCTGCGAAGACACCAGGCATACCAGGATTCTGCTCGATCATTACGGGGTTAACGTTCCCACGACTAGTTATTTTCAGCATAACCGGGTTACCAAAGGCGAGTATATTTTAGGTCTTCTAAAAGAAAATAAGAATATCGCCCTAGTTTCTGATGCCGGCACTCCGGGCATACTTGACCCGGGGTATAATCTTATTAACTTAGCTATCAAGAGCAATATTGAAATTACAGTTATCCCGGGAGCGGCAGCATTTGTCAACGCCTTGGTGCTTTCGGGTAAGCCAGCCCATAGATTTTTCTTTGAAGGATTCTTGCCTAATCGCTCCCAGGCGAGGATTAATCGCCTAAAGGAGTTGGCTAAAATGGATTATACGGTCATCTTTTATGAATCCTGCCACCGGATCTTAAAAACCCTTGAGGATATCCAGGAAATTTTTGGGGATAAAGAGATAGTTTGCGCCAGGGAATTGACCAAGAAATTTGAAGAAATAAAGCGCGCCAGCCCAAAGCAAATCCTGGAAGAATTCCAAAAACAAAAACCCCGCGGTGAATTTGTCATTATCATCTGACAGGCTGTCCTAACTAAAGCGGGCATTGTGTTCGCTTTGGCTCTGCCAGCGTGGCAAGGATGAAAACGCTTTCCCAAAACCCCTAAAATACCCTTGAAGCGCCCTTACCTATATTGCATACTTTCTCTATAGGGCTGATAAACCGCAATCCAGTTAAAAATAATTTAACCAATGATTAAAAGTATCTCTAAATTCATCTCTATTTTTTTGTGCCTTTGCTTTTTCTCCCAGCAAGTCGGCCTAGCCCAAGTTGCGGTTGAGCTTAATTTAGCCAGCCACCTTTCCGGTTTACGCAGCTCTTTAGCCGTAGATAAATTCAGGCCTGCTCATTTACGTTATCTCTCTTACGATAGCTTAAACAATAGCTTTAGCCTGCTTTTTGATAAAGGTGATTCTATAAAGGGGTTGTCCTTCTCAGCGCCTGCAGGGGACACCCTGCGTAGCAGAGCGTCACCTATTGGGGAAGGGGCTGTTCCTGAGGAGGAGCTTAAGGTCTCAACCCAAAGTATCCTAAACTACTTCTTTGTCGGCATCTCCCTTCCTAATAATTCCTTCTGGGTTAACCTGCGCCCTGATTCTCCGGATAACGTAATAGACCCCTATCTGGCCCGGACAGACGCAGGCAAGATCCTTCTGGAAGCAGACCTCCAACTTAAAAAAGATACTGCTTTAGCCACTTCTCCCCAAACAGCAGGAGGCAAAGTTTACTGGGACAAACTCTACAAAAAAGCAGAAGAGCTCTTTGGGGCAGAATCTATTACTATCCCAACACTCACTAGGCCCTGGATAGTCCCAGGGGAGATCATTATCAGAGAATCAACTGACAATGCATATATCTACAAGGCAACTCTTAAGGTAATGCTTGAGCAGGATTATCTCTCTTCCGGGGACACTCGGCGTAGCAGACTGTCCCCGGGGATGGGCGCATATCAATTTAAAGATGAACGCCTCAAGAAACTGAATGAATATTCTTCAGAGCTAATTAGAGAAACAATTATCCCCAGGCTCACCAAAGATATCAATACCACTAAACGGTATGCTCCTTTACGCCAGGTTTATTATTCTCTTATCCTGGCCCAATGGTTTAAACAGAAGTTCAGGGGACTGCCCCCGCCAAAGCTATTCGACACTACTTTAAAGGGGGATGTCCCCGGTTTATACGTCTCCCTCATAGATAAAAGAAACTTAACCGGCCTAACCTCTAAACAATCCTGGGATCAACAAACTTACTTCAAGGCCTACCAGGCTTCTTTCCAAAAAGGTGAATACAACCTTAAAGAACCGGCCTATACTCCCCAGGGCCAGGTTATTAGAAGTTATATGAGCGGGGGGATGGACTTCAGTAAAATAAATACAGCCAGCACGCCAATCAATAGCAATCGCCCGTTCCTGGGTTTTATAAAGCCGTATACCAGCAGCCCCGTAAATGCATTAGGCGGCACAGCAGAGAATCCTTTTGGGGTAGAAATCAAGCCCGCGTCCGCCTCCTCGCCGGTCACTTCTTCGCCGGGGGGGAAGGATATAGAGCTTAACGATCAAGTCCGGGCCCAGACAATAAACAGCTACTTAATTAAAATAAACGATTATGAAGAAGTTGATAGGTTAGCCAATACAATTATAAGAAAAATTGAAAATGAAGAATTATTGGACGATCAAGACGTAGAAGTATTACGCGGCCTTTACAATAAGCTTATACTTAATAATTCGCTTGTTACATTAACCCAAAAAGCCCGCCAAGGAGATTTGATAGTAGCCTTTAATGACCCGAATATAAAATTTTTGAATACCGAAATAAGCCCGCCAGAGACAAATAAATATATTGAAGAAAGGCACAAAGAGCTCATAAATCTTTTCCTGGAGCAGGGGTTAATAAGGTCAAAAGAGGAAGGCGCGCTATTGTTAGACTTTAAGCAAGAAAAAATTATTATTAAAAAAGAAGATATGGAAAAACAATCTGGCGATGCGCTACGGGTAAAGCTGGATCAGATAGCGGGCACGCTCTCGGAAAGATTGACGGAATACTTACGTTATACCTATGGAGAAAAAGTCGAGCTAAAAATATTGCGGTCCTATTTTGGCGTTAGTAAGGATATTAAGGCTGAAAATGATGACGCAAAGATACTTGCAGATTTACAAGCTCTCCAGGCGGCAAAAATGGCCAGGCGTATTCATGAAACAGGGGAAGACGCATATGGGGTAATTTTTAACCAGGAAGCATTTGATGCCCTGATGAGAGAAGCTGACGGAATAAGAAGGGAAGAATTAAACGGAGAGTTACCTAAAGAAGAAGAAATGATAGCTGTCAGGGGCAGGCCCGAGGTAGATATCAGAGCAGAAGCAGAGGCGGGCGGCGTGGGCGCGAAAAGGAGGCTCTCGGTTAAAAAATACCTTGATATTATAGATTTATTTGATTATCCAAAGACCTGGCGCGGTTATTCGGAGAGTGGCGATCTAAGAAGCAGCGAGGAAAAAGAACACATTGTGGATACACTTAAAGCGTTAGAAAAAATAATTCAGCCAAGAGGGCCGCCGGAATCACGGGCCATAGAAGACGCCCAGGCTATACAAGACGCTTTAGTAATAATTAGAAGCAACCCCAAAAACCGCAATATTACCTCAGAAGATACATTTCTCGCTCGCGCCACTGACTTAGCCGGAAAAGAAGGGAGTAGGTTAATATCAGGAGATGCTATAGGGTTTTGGTCAAGAATACAAAATAATTTGGCAGAGGCCCACCTTAAATATATGGAGGTTATTAATAGAGACGCTGATACAAAAGAAGAGGTTGCGCTTAAACAATCATTAATCGCGGACGATCTTGTAAAAAGGATGATGGCGGATAAGGCCGCGAGATTAAGTAAAATATTAGGGGGTTATATCCCGGAGGTAAAAGTAAATGGGAAGACTTTGTTACTTATTAATCAGGAAGGCGGCGATGAAATAGTATTCTTTATCTCCGGTAAATATGATTGGAGCGAATTAGCGCATAAGCTCTCGGATCCAGGTTTAGGCGTAAGGGTTATGGCGTCAGATATAAATTATAATATAAAGAATCCCGGCCTGGGGGCGTATACACAAATTGCTCACGTGGCGGAATCCTATATTTCTACTCAGGATGCCGATTCCCTGGCTAAGGCCTTGGAAGAGCAAGGGAAAAAAGGCGCTGTGATTTCGAGGGAAATTGGCAAAGAAGGAAAACAACATTGGCTGGTTTATCACAATAATGTAAAAGAACCGTACGATAATTTTTTTACCGAACAGGCATTGCCCGATACCTCGCTGGCCGGGGGCCGGAGCGCCTCCTCAGCGGTTGATAGTAATAATTATAATGGTCCGGCAGCGTTGTTTCCTTTGTACAATATTATTAATACGGTAATTGCCGAAGAAAAAGTATTTGATAGGAGGGTGGTGGATATTGTTCAAAACATCATTACAAGTCCTTGGGACTCTCCGGAGGAAACAGGAATTATCAGCCTTCCCAAGCTCGAATCTTTCTTATCTATTCTTCAAGACAGCAGGAAAGTTAACCCGAGGGTTAAAGAAAGCCTAAGGGCGTATTTAGAATTGGTAAGAGAAATAAAATTGCAGGAAAATGTCGAAATTGTCAGTTATTTAGCGCCCTCGGAAATGAATCTGCTCGCGCCTGAAAATCTCCGGGAATACTTTAGTAAAATCAGAAGGATTATTTTACAATTCCCGAGGCAGTTATCTAAACAGATACGGATACCTATACAGTTGGAATTTGAGAAATTATCGCCCTGGGTGGCCGGGAGCGCGGGCATATTTACGGGGATGGGCGTTAAGGTAGATCCTTATAGCGAGCGTGACGGAGAGGAAGCATACTATCAAGAGTTAGCGCATACTATATGGCATGAATTAATACATAAATTTTCATTATCAAGTAATAAAGAAGGCAAGCCTATTTTACCTACGGCTGTTTGGAAGCAAATTGCCAAATCAGCTGGTTTTTATGGCGCGCTTATTAACGGCAAGATTGTGCAGATTGATGAACTGCCAAACGATTATAAAAAATTTAGAGGGATAAGCAACGAGCAATGGGTGTATCAGGAGGGTCCCGGCGACTATGTTGTTTATGTTGGGCGCAATGTTTTTGAGCGACTGAAGCTTAGCCCTGTTTTCCAGAAGAATATTAAATTAAAAATATACGGTAATGGCGAGTACTGGAAGACCACGCCTTTCGAGTCTGTAGCTGAAGCCGGGGCGGCATATATCAAGGATTCAGACGCTGCGCGCTATAAAGAGCACGATTCGAGATTCGCCGCCGTTGCCAAGATATTAGGCGATACTCTTTTTGTTGTTAAATTTGATAATGACGGCACCATGAGAAGGTACGAATTATTTAATTCCGATGGCAAAAACCAAAAAAAAGCAACCATTCTTAATGAAGGCGAACTAGAAAGAATACAAAAATTATATTTTGGTCAGCCGGTTAAGACCTTAAGCGAGGCATTGGCAGAGTTAAGACCGGGTACATCTGTTAGATTGGAAAAATTATCTATTCTCCCGGGAGAGAGCTCGGTAGTTTCTGCGGGCGCGATTTACGAGGGGGTGTTAATATCCGGGATAAAAAAAGGCGAGCAAGTTGTTATTAAAATAGACAGCGAAAATACCAGCTATACTGGGAGGATAGTTGATTTAGGATTGGAAGATGAAGAATTAAGATTTCAGACGTCAACATCAGTCTATAAGATATCTGCGGTCTCGCATGATATAGCCGCCTCCTCAGCCATAGAGGGCCTTGATGAAGCGTTGGTGGTGACGATCAGGGGGTTAAAGGCAAGACTGGGATACAAGACCGAAGATACCCTAGACAACCTATCCTTATTGCCTTGGGTACAGGCTTATAAGCGCTACAGGCAAGAAGGCAGGCAGTTAGAAGAAGAGCCGCTTTTGAAGATAGAAGGGTTTTTAAATGAGGAATTTCCTAGCAAAGATATCGATGAGGCCGTAGTCCAGTTAGAAGAGGCGTTAATCAGAATGCAGCAGGCAGTTGACCAAAACAAGCAGGTTGAGGAGCAGGTTTTGAGTGTTGAAGAGGCAGGGTGGGTCGGAGTCTTTATCCGTAAGACTAAAAAATCAGGTATGTTTTTCGGGGGCCCTCTTTATCTTGTTGTCGGCTCTGTGCGGTATAATGTAACTATCGACCAGAATAGAGAATTAGTAACTATTTTCCCGACGAGCGTAGTTTACAAAAATTTTGTTAATTCTATTGCAGAGCTTTCGATCAGTCGTTCTTTCAACCTGGGGCAGAAGATAAAAATAGGCCGTAATGAGGGGAATGATTATCCGCAGCCTTCTGATTCTTGGCTTTCCGGAGAACATTGCGTGCTGCAAGTGCTGAAGGATGAAGAAGGTAGGTATTTCTGGCAGATAGAGGATAAGTCTACTAACGGGACTAGGATAGGGTATTATCTAGAAAAGGCAGGACTTAGTCCTGCTGAGGAGCGGGAGTTTAAATATTACGAGAGATACGGGTATATTATTCCCTATAAAAATCAGGATAAAATCGGGTATATAATCCAATCCTTGTTCTGTTTGTCTAAAAGAGAGGCTTTATTGTGGGCCAGAGAGGTTGTTGTGCCTGATCTGCGCGGCAAGCCCATAAATATAAACCAGGGGTTAGGTATGCTTTATGCTTATATTACGGCACAGGCAACAGAAGACCTTAAGGTGCATATAGCCGTTTCTAGAGAAAACCGAGAGATAGAGGAACTGATAAGGATTCCGGCAGAAGCAATAATAGAAAAGATAGAGGAACTCAGGGATCAAGGCTTGGGCAACAAAGGTTTTATAGGTAAGCTAAACGATTTCTTGCCGGAATCAGTATCGCAATGGGTTGCGAAAAATATCTTGTCCGATAATTTAGCAGGGGATGTCCCGGAAAATACAGAGGGGGCTCAACGTCAGGTCGAGATGAGGATAATGAAATTAGGATCAGTGATAGATAAGGAGAGGCTGGACGCAACCCCGTTTAATGAAGCAGAGGCGATGTCTCTGTCTCGTAATATAATGGACTACTTAGACGGCCGCGGGGTCAAGGTTTCCTCGGGTAGGCTGGTATACGTCTTGTCCAGGCCAAAAGAAGGGGCTATTTTCTCGGAACAGGAAACAGAGATAGATGCGCAGAGAGAGTTGTTAAGCAATGCTATCGCCGATAAGATTATCAGTGAGAGAGAATTATTAAGCCTCGGCCATTTTTACCGGAAGAAGACTATTTCGGACCAGATAGATCAATTAATAGAGGAATTAGAAAAAATCAAAGAGATGTTAAAAGCCAAGGAGAAGATTATTAAAGACCAACAGGCTGTTGCAATGGCGGAAGCGGAAGAGACTGAGCGCAAAGCGCAATCTCTTGTGCCGCTGAGCGCTCAGGAGCAGGCAGAGCTTGATTTCTTTGTGGGTAAAGGGCTTATTAAGAGAGACGCAAAAGAGAAACTGTTGTTAGATGTAGAAATTAACTGGGACCCGGAAGACCGTACTCAGACAATCATTCTAGAGAAAAGCAAATCCCCCAGAGAGGCGCTTATGCTAGCCAGGAAGGCCTGGGAGCTTAGCGGCGGGAAACCAGGGACAGGCGCTTCGGCCAGCTCGCCGGTGAATGCCAGATATTATATAGAGGCCGAAGAAGAGGCGATAAAAACAACATTAGATCAGTGGTTTGGGCCGGGCCAGAACCGGGAGTTCAGTAGGAGGCATTGGGAGTCTGATATTGAGATGCATCCGGGTGGTTTTATGGTAAATGCAGAGTTAGGGGGAGAGGTAATGGGGATAGCCTATATTTATAAAGGACAGTTTTTGTTGTCCGACTTAAATCAACATACAGCCTACGGAATAGGGCATATAGAAATAGCTGATGCGCACAGAAAACAAAATATAGGCAGGAATATTATCGCCCAAGCGATAAGGGGAAGCAAGGAAGACGATACAATAGCTAGAGGCCAGAAAGGGGTTATTGTAACGCATCCGGCGGAGGATAGCGGTTATAAAGAGGCAGGTTCACGAGCCAGTGATTTCTTCTACCGGCTTGGGTTTAAGCCAATACACAACGACTATATGCTGGATTTATTAGAAACAGGGGACATGGAAGAGTATGAGAGAAATCTTTATTTAGAGTTGCCGCCTGAGCAGGCAGAAAGGATATTAGTTGAGGCCAATAAAGCAAGTTCTCCTGTTTTGCCTGTAACTGATAAGAGCTTAGGAGGAATTGACCTGCGCGCTCTGCCGATCATGACCCAGCCGGTACTTTCAGGAGCAGGGGCAGTTCCCTTAAGAACCTTCGCAGATAGAAATCTATGGGGACAGCCCTTGTCTGAAGCTGAGCGAAAAGAGGAATGGGAAAAAATAGAGAATATGTTGGCCGCGGGCTTAACTCCATCCAGCGAAAGGCTCAAAGAATATCTGCAATCATCTCGCCAGCAGCGGGATTTTAACCAGGAAATAGACAAGGTCATCTCTTGCATAGCCGACATTCTAAGGTTGGAGGAGGAACGGATCGCCAGCACTGATTCAGGCCTAAAAGAAGTGCTGGTATTATTAGAATCAGATAAATCAGCTGAGCAGGTGCAATTAGCCCTGTCCCAGATTACAATAGAACCTAAGGAACCGAAAGTAGTAGAATATTAAAATTTCGGGACAGCCCCCAAAAAGCGGGGACAGTCAAAGAGGAAATAAACCTCAGGGACAGCCCCCAAAAAGCGGGGACAGTCCCTATTATATTGAGAAAAGGGGCGCCTACCTAAAAAAGGTTTATCAGCCAATAAGCCAATTAGCGCCCCTTTTCTTAAACAACTTGCTTGACAACCAGCGATTTCAGTGTTATTATTCATAAGATGCATCATAAACCTTTAAGCCCGCTCTTGAGAGGCGGGCAAGGTGAAAAAATGAATAAATACGAGAGAAAAAACAGGCTGACCCTTAGCAAAACAAGCTAAGGGTTTTATCTTTTAATAAGCCGTAAATAAACAAAGGAGCGAATTAACCCGCCAGGCTTTGTGGCGGATGGTCTGGTAAACTATGAAAGAAAAAACTAAAATACTGGATAAAGAGACAATCGGCCGCAGCGTTACGCGCATAGCCCACGAAATCTTGGAAAAGAATAAAGGCACCAAGGATTTATGTTTAGTGGGGATTAGAAACCGGGGGGTTTATATAGCCGCGCGTTTGGCCGGGCTGATCAAAAAGATCGAGAATGAAGATGTGCCTGCCGGGGTTCTGGATATTACTTTTTACCGCGACGACCTGGATTTGATTACTGCCAAGCCGGTAGTGCGTAAGACCGAGATAGATTTTGATATTACGGATAAGAATATTATCCTGGTAGACGACGTTTTATATACCGGAAGGACTATCCGGGCAGCCTTAGATGCCTTAGCTGACCTGGGCCGGCCCAAATCAATACAATTAGCGGTTTTAATTGACCGGGGCCATAGAGAATTGCCTATCCGTCCGGATTATGTGGGCAAAAATATCCCTACGGCGGCAAATGAAAATATCGAGGTCCATCTTGAAGAAACCGACGGGAAAGATGAAGTCGTTCTTTTAGAGAAATAGCGTTGTAGCCGGGGACTGTCCCGCGACAATATAAGTGTTGACTGTGAGATACGTAAAAAGATGAATTGGGCCAGGAAAGACCTTTTAGGTTTAGAAGAATTAAGTAAAGAAGAAATCGAACTTATTCTTACTACTGCCGAATCTTTTAAAGAAGTATCCAGCCGCGAGATTAAAAAAGTCCCTGCTCTTCGCGGCAAGACCGTGGTAAATTTATTTTATGAACCTTCTACCCGGACCCGGGTTTCTTTTGAGGTGGCGGCTAAGCGTTTGTCCGCGGATGTCATTAATATCGCCACCGAAACCTCTAGCGTTAAAAAAGGCGAAACCTTAATTGATACCGGCAAGAATATCGAGGCTTTGAAAGCGGATATTATCGTGATCAGACATAATTATTCCGGGGCAGCCGCAATGCTTGCCCGCCATGTAAATTTAAATGTAGTCAATGCCGGAGATGGATGGCATGAACATCCTACTCAGGCTTTACTGGACATTTTTACCTTAAAAGAAAAATTAGGCCGGATTGAAGGACTAAATGTAAGCATTGTGGGAGATATTGCCCATTCCCGGGTTGCCCGCTCGAATATCTGGGGCCTGACTAAACTGGGGGCAAAAGTTACTGTCTGCGCGCCCAAAATACTTATCCCCTTGGGAATAGAAAAAATGGGGGCGCGGGTAACTGTCGACATAGATGAGGCTTTAGAAAAAGCCGACGCGGTAAATGTTTTAAGGATGCAGTTTGAGCGCGACCAGAATGATGCCTTCCCGAATCAGCTGGAATATTTTAAACAATTCGGGATTACTCAGGAGAGGCTGGCGAAAGTCAAAAAAGATATTATTGTGATGCATCCCGGTCCGATCAACCGGGGGATAGAGATCGCTAGTGAAGTTGCCGACGGCAGGCATTCGGTAATATTGGAGCAGGTAACCAATGGCATTGCCGTAAGAATGGCGGTGTTATTTTTAGTGGCCCAGGCAAATGAGCCAAGCCTTTAAAGGTTTATTTAAAGCGGATTTCCGCAGACTGTGCGCAGATGAATGCAGGCAAAACCATATTAATTAAAAACGGCCGGGTTATTGACCCGGCGAACAATATCGACGATACCCTGCATATCTTAGTTGAGAATGGCAGGGTCTCTAAGATAGGTAAGAATATTAAATCCGAGGCCCAGGATATTATTGATGCAACCGACAAAATTGTCATGCCGGGCTTAGTGGATATGCATGTGCATTTACGCGAACCAGGAAGAGAAGACAAAGAAACAATAGAGAGCGGCACTAAGGCTGCTTTAAAGGGCGGGGTTACAACTGTTTTAGCCATGCCCAATACTCTCCCGGCAATTGATTCTCCGGAAACAGCCGGGTTATTGAAAAACATTATCCGTAAAACTGCGATGGCCAATGTTCTTATGTCCGGGGCTATTACCAAAGCCAGGCTGGGTAAAGAATTGACCGACATCGCGGCTTTAAAAAAACAAGGCGTAACAGCTATTTCTGATGATGGGTCTTCAGTGGACGACCCTAAACTCATGTTAGAGGCTTTTAAAAAAGCAAAGCAAAATAAAGTTTTAGTCTGTTGTCATTGCGAAGATAAAAATCTTTCCCAAAACGGTGTAGTGAATTTAGGTTTTACCTCTACTAAAATGGGGCTTAGAGGGATATCCCGCGAATCCGAATACAAAAGAATTGAAAGGGATATCCAGTTGGCTGATAAGGCCAAATGCCCGTTACATGTCTGCCATGTCAGCTGTAGAGAATCAGTGGAGATTATTGCCAGGGCGAAAAGAAAAGGCATTAAGGTAACCTGTGAGACTGCCCCGCATTATTTTTCTCTTAGCGAGGAGGAGGTCTGGGGCTATGATACGAATATGAAAATGAACCCGCCGCTTAGGAGCAAAGAAGATGTAGAGTCTATCCGCTTGGGATTAAAAAAAGGAACGATTGACGCGATCGCCTCGGACCATGCCCCGCATACTGAAAATGACAAAGATATCGAATTCGAACGGGCAGAGTTTGGGATCATCGGTTTAGAAACTGAGTTAGCGGTTAGTATAACTGAGCTGGTTAAAACAGGTTTATTGGATTGGAGCGGCTTAGTCAGGAAAAACTCTTTTAATCCCGCGCGCATATTAGGATTGAATAAGGGTAATTTGGGAGTCAATAAAGACGCCGACATTGTGATAGTTGACCCGGATAAAAAATGGATAGTTTCCAGGGAGACGGTTGTTTCTAAATCCAAAAATTCTCCCTTTGTAGGTAGGGAATTAACCGGAGCGGTTGAGTACACTATTTATTCAGGGGAAGTAGTATACAGGAGCGCGAAATAGCGTTAATAGTTTCATAACCGATGGAATTTATCGCTGATTTTCATATTCATTCCAAATACAGCCGGGCCACCAGCAGGGATATGGACGTAGAACATATCGCCAGTTGGGCAAAGCTTAAAGGCATAACCCTGATGGGCACCGGAGATTTTACTCACCATCTCTGGCTGGAGGAATTAAAGGCAAAATTAGAAGATTTGGGCAATGGGCTGTTTAAATATAAGGATATTTATTACATCCTGACCGCCGAAATCAGCAGCATTTACTCCAAGAATAATAAGGGCTACCGGATACATAATCTTATCTTGGCCCCGTCTTTTAAGGCCGTGGATAAGATAAATGAGGCTTTAAGCCGGCGGGGAGCTAATTTAGCCAGCGATGGCAGGCCTATTGTGGGTATTGATGCCCAGGAAATAGCCAGGATGGTTTTTGATATCGATGAGAATTGCATGATTATCCCAGGGCACATCTGGACCCCCTGGTTTAGTTTGTTCGGTTCGATGTCCGGGTTTGACCGGATCGATGATTGTTTCGGCGATCAGACATCTAAAATATTCGCCCTGGAAACCGGGTTATCCAGCGACCCGGCTATGAATTGGAGGCTTTCTAGTTTAGACCGGTTCAGCCTGGTCAGTAATTCTGATAGCCATAGCCCTCAAAAAATCGGCAGGGAAGCCAATATTTTTAACTGCGAATTAAATTACGCGACCATCAGAGAAGTTTTGAAATCCAAGGATAAAAAGAGATTTTTATCCACGATTGAATTTTTCCCCGAGGAGGGTAAGTACCATTTTGACGGGCACCGGCTCTGCGGCGTAAGATTTTCTCCCGAAGAGACCAAGGAGCATAAAGGTATCTGTCCTAAATGTAAAAAACCCCTAACGGTAGGCGTGATGAACCGGGTTGACCAGCTTGCGGACAGGCATGAGGGTTATGTCCCGGATAATAAAATACCTTTTAAGCATCTGATACCTTTGGATGAGATAATTGCTGAGGTCAAAGGAATCGGCAAGGGATCGGTAGCGGTAGAAAGGGAATATCATGGTTGCCTGGCTAAATTTGGCACCGAATTTGATATATTAATGAGGGCTTCTAAAGAAGAATTGGCCAAGGGCCTGCCTAAAGCAATAGCCGACGCAGTATTAAGGATGCGGGACGGAAAGGTAAAAATTCTGGCTGGCTTTGACGGCGAATATGGTATAATCTCTATATCTTCCTCAGGGGATAATTCATCTGAAGGCGAAAAGCAGTTGAGTTTATTCTAAATAGATATAATAAATAAAAATTTATTTTG
>JAHKAP010000033.1 GCA_018825985.1 Candidatus Omnitrophota bacterium | reverse complement strand
TACCGCGGCTGCTGGCACGGAGTTGGCCATGGCTTCTTCTCTAGGTACCGTCAATCCGCCACGATAAATGGCGGACTTCTTCCCCATCGAAAGAGGTTTACGATCCGAAAACCTTCATCCCTCACGCGGCGTCGCATAGTCAGACTTTCGTCCATTGCTAAAGATTCTCGACTGCAGCCTCCCGTAGGAGTCGGGGCAGTATCTCAGTCCCCGTGTGGCTGACCATCCTCTCAGACCAGCTACCCGTCAATCGCCTTGGTAGGCCATTACCCTACCAACTAGCTGATAGGACGCGAGCCCATCTCTATACACCCTAGCTTACGCTAAGGCTTTACCTTTTCCCAATTACAGGAAAGACACATCGGGTATTACCCTTACTTTCGCAAAGCTATCCCCGGTATTGAGGTAGGTTACTCACGCGTTACTCACCCGTTTGCCGCTATATCCTAGATCAAATCGGCATCCGCCTTGCGGTTTCAACCTCTCATCACTAAGTATCGCGCGACTTGCATGCCTAATCCACGCCGCCAGCGTTCACTCTGAGCCAGGATCAAACTCTCCGAAAAAATATTCAGAAATGTCTGTATAATGGCTCTATGATTATTTATTTGTTACTCTTGAAATTGACCCTTCAGGTAAATTCATACCTTCTAGGCCTCGCTTGGCTATTCAACTATCAAAGAACAAAAAAGCGCCCTGACGTATATCAGGGCGCTTTAAGAAATTTACTCCTTGGAGCGCTTATCCGTCGGAAAATTTACTACCCAAATTTGTCAACAGAATTATTTTTTTTATTCACTTAGGAATTTATTTCACCTTGATTGCTGTATCCCTTGGTGAGTAAGTAAATATACATCATAATGTTGTTTTTGTCAAGTAAATCTTTTAAAATATTTTAATATAATAACTTAGATGCCTCGCTAAATGGTTTGGGCCATTTTTTTAGCCTCCTGAACCAGATAATCCCGGCTTACTCCCGTATCCAGCATGTCCCAAGGCAAGCGTTCATCATAAGACCTCTCCTTAAGATAATTTTGAGGATCTATCCCGCACTCCTTGAAAGACTCAACCCATTTTTCAAATGAAAAATGAGTGTTCCAGGCATCGAACCTCGCGCCCTTGGCAAAGGCCGCCAGGATCACTTGCGAAAGCCTCCGGTCCCCCCTGGAGAATACCCCTTCCATAAATCCCATATAGCGGTCATGAAATGAAAGCCTTAAACGTTTATTCCTGCACCTGCCCCGGATATAACTTGCCTTCCTGGCCGCAGACTCCAGGTCATCCATATTTGACCACTGAAAAGCAGTATGCGGTTTAGGGATAATCGTATTTATACTTATATTAACCTCAGCCGGCCCTTTGCCTATTTTCCTCCTAAGCTCAGAAGCTAAAGAAGCAAACTCAATTATCTTATCCAGGTCCTGGTCCTCTTCGTTGGGAAGCCCGGTCATAAAATAAAGCTTTAAATGCTGGTAGCCGCTTTTGTAGGCTTGCTCCATTACTCTGTAAAATTCATCGGCATCAAAATCCTTGCCTATGGCTTTACGCATTTTTTCGCTGCCTGCCTCCGGAGCAAAGGTTAAGCTGGTCTTTTTTATTGAAGCGATCAAAGCAGATAGTTCCCCCAGCATGACTTTAGGTTTTATGGATGGCAATGATACACTTATTCCTTTTGGCTTAAAATAATCTATAAGCGATTTCATCAATTCATCCAATCCTTTATAATCGCTGACCGATAAGCCGCCTAAGGATAATTCTTCATAACCGCTATTCTGATATATGCAGGATGCCAGATCCATTATATTCTTTGCCTGTTTCTGGCGGAAAGGATAATACTGACTTCTGGCCTGGCAGAATCGGCAGGAATTCGGACATCCCCGCATCACTTCCAGGGTTATCCGGTCATGGATTATTTCAACATAAGGAACCAACCAATTTAAGGGATACGCAGCCTTATCCAAATCCTTTAAAAAACGTTTCTTAACAGCTGTTTTAATACCTGAGGACTTGGGCTGAAAATTCACTATTTTACCTTCATTATCATAATCTACCCTATATAGAGCCGGCGCATATACGCCTTCGATTTGAGAAAAACAAATCAACAGTTCTTCTTTACTGATTCGGGAGTTCTTATAATCGTTTTTTAGTTTGCGATAAGTATCCACTATCTCTAAGAGCACTTCTTCGGCCTCGCCTAAAACAAACAAATCAAAAAATTCATGAATCGGCTCAGGGTTCATTACGCAGGGGCCACCTCCAATAACCAAAGGAAATTTCTCATCCCGTAAAGCTGCTGAGAGCGGAATACCGGCCAGATCCAGGATATTCAAAACATTGGTATAACATAACTCAAAGCTTAAGGAAAACCCGAGAATATCAAATTCCCTTAAGGCCCTTTGGGACTCCAGAGAAAATATCTCCCGCTTATTTTCCCTTAATACCTTCTCCATATCCAGATCCGGAGAAAACACCCTTTCGCATACCGCATCTTGAATCTTATTCAAGATGTCATAGATTATCCGAAACCCTAGATTGCTCATCCCCACTTCATACAAATCCGGAAAACACAAAGCAAATTTAATATTAGCCGCGTCAAAGTCCTTTTTACAGGCATTCCACTCCTTACCTATATATTGAGCCGGCCTTCTCACCTGTAACAAATATTCTTCCATAATAGTAATAGGACCAGGTCCCTTTGCTATAACCTATTAGTATATATATTATTTACATTAAGACGCATGACACTTTTACCCAAGGGACACCCTGTCAATGAACGATATGATATTCACGACAGAGTGTCTCCTGCTTGTCTCCCCCCCTAAAATACTGCTCTTCTCTTATTAATATTTACTAATATACCTAGAGCGATGAATGTTACGCAGACTGAGGACCCCCCATAACTCATTAATGGCAAAGGCAAGCCCACTACAGGAGCAAATCCCATATTCATGGCAAGATTCACTACTACCTCGACAGCCAGAAGCATGGAAATACCCCAGGCCAACAATTTCCCGAAATGATCATGGGTGCACTCAGCTATATATATACCCTGGCGAATTAGAAGATAATACAACAGCATTAACATGACCCCGCCGAAAAATCCCCACTCCTCGGCAAAAGTAGCAAATATGAAATCTGTATGCGACTCCGGTAAAAAATGCAGTTGGCTCTGGGTCCCAGAAAGCCAGCCTTTGCCCAAAATTCCTCCTGAACCAATAGCGATCTTCGACTGGATAATAGTATAACCCGCGCCTAAAGGATCAATATTAGGATTTAAGAAAACCATGATCCTGTCTTTCTGGTAATCCCTCAGGAAGTTCCAGGAAACAGGCATTAACAAAAAAATTACCATTAAAAAAACTAAAATATGCCTTAACTTTACCCTGCCTAAATAAAGCATTAGAACAAACAAAAAAATTATTATGGCCCCGCTGCCTAAGTCCGGTTGATCAATAATCAGGCCCACCGGTATGATCGTAAATATAAACGGCACGATCAATCCCTTAAATATACCGTACTTATCCGCTTTTAAATCAATATTATCCACGGACTTGCGACTGAAATAGCGGGCTAGAAAAACTACCATAATCAATTTTACTATCTCCGAGGGCTGGAAATTAAACCAGACGATCCTCAGCCATCTCTGCGCTCCCAGGCGGACAATGCCTAAAAATACCACCAAGAGCAATAATAAAACAGCCAGACCGTATAATAAATAGGTCCAATCCCATAAACCACGGTAATTAAAATTTGAGGTAAGAAGAAATAACAGGATTCCCAAGAAAATCCAGAATACCTGGCGCTGATAGATATCCTGCCAAAGTTTTCCTTCCTTCTGGTAAGTACTGCTGTAAATCGATAAAACGCCCACCACGCAGATCAATAACGCTATCACCAGAATCTTGATCTTAACGCTCAATATAACCCTCCCGATACATCCGGCTTATTATCTCTTTGGTCAGGATACATGATTCAAGTCCATGGCCGCCGTATTCTAAAAAAACACAAATCACGAATTTTGGATCTTTGTAAGGAAAAAATCCCGTAAACCAAGCGTGAGACTTTTTGCCATCCACCTCTGCGGTTCCGGTTTTACCGGCTACGCTTACCGGAAGATCGCCTAAAATATTTCCTGTGCCATGGGCGTCTGATACCACTTCCCTCAATCCCTGGCGCACATATTCGATCGTCGCAGCCTTAAGACCCAGGTTAGTGATCTTCTGTTGCATAGCGGAAATGTCTTTTTCTTCTACTGCCTTAACTAAATAAGGAGTGGCTAATTTACCCTTATTGGCAAATGCCGCCATCATTCTGGTCATCTGCAAAGGAGTAACCAAAAGATCGCCCTGACCAATGGACAAATTCACGGTATCTCCGTTAAACCAGTTACGGAATCTATAGATCTTTTTCCATAAAGGATGCGGTACAAAACCTCCGACTTCATAAGGAAGGTCAATACCAGTGGGTTTTGCCAGGCCGAATTTAACCGCATATTCATAAATCATCTGCGGCCCTAAACTTAAGCCGGCCCGGTAGAAAAATACATCGCAAGAATGCGCAATTGCATCGATTATACCCTGCTGGCCATGAGTGCTCCAGCAATTAAATCTATGATTTCCCACATTTAGATAACCCGGGCAATATGAAACTGTTCTTAAGGTTATCTTCCCGGTCTCCAGGCCAGCGCTTGAAACAATAGCCTTAAATACCGACCCGGGAGGATAAGCGCCGCTTATCGAACGGTTGAACAACGGGGCATCCGGATTATTAAAGACATGGCTTAAAAGATATTCTGACCTTTTGATAAAAATATACGGATTAAAATTCGGACGGCTGACCATTGCCAGGACCGCGCCTGTATCCGGCTGCATAACAATAACGCTTCCCTTCCTCTCGCCGAGGACATCTTCCGCGATCTTCTGGATGCCCATATCTATGGTCAACTGAATATTCTTACCGTTTTTAGGAGGCCTAAAACCTAAGACCCGCACAAATCGCCCTTTTCGATCAACCTCAACCGATAACCCTCCATCTTCCTGACGCAGGTAATAATCGTACTTTTCCTCTATTCCTCCGAATCCTACAATGTCTTTGGTCTTATACCCGTAATCCTCCAGCTTGGTCAGCCGCCAACGGTCTATTTCATTCAAATACCCAAGGATGTGGCAGGCCAGCTTTCCATAACGGTAATGCCTGATCGGATTAGGCTGAATAACCAGACCCGGAAAGTCGATTTTCAGTTCTTCCAAGGCAATCGCTTTCTTGGCATCGATATTTTTGGCGACTGCTGCCGGGATGCTAGCCGAAACCATATTATTAATAAAATTTTCTTTGAGATCTTTTACCGGCGTATTCAGAATGCCGGATAAACGCAACAATGACTGGTCAATATCGCCGGCTTCTCGAGGAAGGATCATAACATCATAAGAGAGAATACTGTCTACTATAACAAAATTATTCCGATCAGAGATCCTCCCCCGTATCCCTAACTGAGGTATCAAGCGAATGCAATTCTTATCGCTTAATTTCCGGTATTTGTCCCCCTTGATCAACTGGAGGTTTAATAAGCCTAAAACCAGCAGAAAGAAAACAGGTATAAGCGCTAATGTAGCTAATTTAGTTCTCATCTATTTATATTTTATATGCAGCTTAAAAAATTTATAGCTCTTTAATATAAACGGGGACATCACAGTGGTATATACGGCTTCCAGAAAGATTATCTTCAAAAAAACATACCAGGTAATATAAATCCCGGCAAATAATAACCCCAGCCGGATAAATATATTCTGGAGAATATCCACGAAAAATATCAAGACAATACCGGCAATATCATTATCCAGAGAAATCTTGCGGGAGAGTTTGATGATCAAAAAACACCATAGCGGGAAGAGTAATATATATATCCCGAAAACTCCTGCGCCAAACATATCCTTAAATATCCCGCTGGCCAGACTGAATAATAAAGCCTGGTTTGGCTTTAAGGTTATAGCCATAATCACCACCATAGCCAGCAACAAATCAGGTTTGGTCCTGAAAAGCATCAGATGGCTGAATACAGTTGCTTCAAGCAGGCTGACGAAGAAGATAAATAACAATAAAAGCCAATTCTTTTTCATACTTACTCGTTAACAGGGAACACCCCGCTTTGCAGGCCTGCCTGCCGGTGAGGCAGGGTGTCCCCTGATTTACTATTTTAAGGAATAATTACCAAAACTTCTTCCAGGGTAGCAAGATTAACTGACGGATGGATTATAGCGTAACGGCTTAAGCCGGATAGGTCCTCTCCGATACCGGCTACCGTGCCTATAAGCAAACCTTTGGGGTAATTTTCAGTTAAACCGGAAGTAACTATATTATCATTGATCTTAATATCCGATTCTTTTGAAAGATAACGCATGATCAATGAACCGCTTAAGGACCCAGAGACCAAGCCTTCCTGCCGACTGCGCTGAACTATGGCTGAAACTCCAAGATTCGGATCATTGATCATCATTATCTTGCTAATATTATCTCCGGATTCAATAACCCTGCCAACCAAACCTAAATAAGTAATGCATACAAAGCCTTTTTTTATACCGCTGGACTTGCCCTTATCTATAATCAACGCCGCCGACCAATTATCCGGGTCTCTGCCGATTACCCGGGATGTAATGAACCTGTAGGGTGATTTCTTCTTAAAAATAAGCAACTCCTTTAAACGCTTATTTTCAAAATAGATCTCCGTTGCCTCGTTAAAAGCCCTTCTTAAATTATCAATTTCTTTTTTTAGCTTTTGATTCTGGACGTAATTACGATGGTAAAAAACCATCCCGTTTATCTCCTGGCCAAGAAGAGTCAAAAGGCTTAAGGGATATTTAGCCGGAGATATAATTGTTCTTCTTAAAAATGGGATTAATATGGAAAGGATTAATAGAATTACGATAAAAACTGCGGGGAAGATTAATTTTTTATTTTTAAGATTAAACACATTTTATGACCAAACCAAAAACTTAGGAATGCATCTCTGATTTTATAGGGACGGTAACTTTTCTTAAGTAACGGATTTCATTCAGGACTATTCCGGTGCCTCGGGCAACCGCGGTATTCGGCTCATCAGCAACATGAACGGGTAAACCGGTCTCTTCAGAAATCAGTTTATCCAAACCCTTTAATTGTGAACCGCCTCCGGCCATAACTATGCCATGTTCGATCAAATCCGCGGATAATTCCGGAGGCGTCCTCTCTAAAGATATCTTAGTTGCTTCCAGAATAGCCCTGAGCGGTTCCTGTAGAGCCTCTCTTATTTCTTCGGAAGTTATGGACACGGTCTTAGGCAAGCCTGCCACCAAATCCCTTCCCTTAACTTCCAAGGAGAGTTCTTCCTGTAAAGGATAGGCCGAGCCTATCTTTATCTTTATATCTTCAGCCGTACGTTCACCGATCATCAGGTTATAAGTCTTTTTTAAATATTCAATGATCGCCTCATCCATCTCGTCTCCGCCGATGCGAATAGATTTTGAAAAAACAATCCCCGCCAGTGAAATAACTGCAATCTCGGTTGTCCCGCCGCCTATATCTATTACCATATTGCCTATAGGTTCCTGTATAGGAAGACCAACGCCTATAGCCGCAGCAACCGGTTCTTCGATTAAAAATACCTCTCTGGCCCCGGCCCGTTCAGCAGATTCTTTAACTGCCCGCTTTTCAACCTCGGTTATTCCCGACGGTATGGCGATGATTATCCGGGGGTTAAGCTGAAAACGGCGTCTGCGGACCTTGCGGATAAAAAACCTTAGCATCGCCTCTGTAATCTCAAAATCAGTAATTACCCCATCCCTCATCGGCCGGATGGCCACAATATTACCAGGAGTCCTGCCTAACATCCGTTTGGCCTCTTCGCCCACGGCCAGGACATTAGAGGTACCCCTTTCAATAGCCACAACAGAAGGTTCACATATAACAATACCCTCACCCTTAACATAAACCAAGGTAGTAGCGGTACCTAAATCTATGCCTATATCATTAGATAACAGGCCCTGAATATAATCAATAATACCCTTAATTATCTTCTTAAAATTGCCCATACCGGTCTCCTTTTGAGGTGGACATTAATGTTAACAGGATTTAAACTATATGTCAATCTATAAGATAATTAAAAAAATATACCATATAAATACTAAAGGGTCAAATAAAATCTCTAATTGGATTATGCGGGGGATTGGAAAACAAGCTTTACAAAATCAGCAATTATAACTGCATGCTGTTTTGATAACTCGGTAAAACTGATTCCCAAACGGTTAGATTTACCAATCGGAATAACATCAGCTACACAACCTAAGACCTCTATTACCTTATTCCTCCGGGACTGATCCCAGGTATAAGTATTGACCAGTGTAAATTTAAGGCTCAACTCAGTCCCTACGGGGATGTCGTAATCGGTTATAAGGGACATCCCGCTCTCGCACAAATCGATCATCACGGCATTTACTTCCATATTACCGATAAGCATGACCACTTCCAGGGGCTTTCGGATATGGTATCTGATAATAAAATTTACCGGAACCCTTTTGTGCCCTCTTCTCTCTTCCCCGGAATATATATTATCCATGCCTGTTTAAGCTACAATCCAAAATATAGTATCAAACATGAGAAGACTTATATTAAACTATCGGTATTTTAGCACAATCGGCAGATTAATCAAGAAAATTTACAGCTAAATATTACTATTCGGAGCAGGCTTAGGGGCAAGATTGATAAATTCTAATATCGTACTGACATTATGTTTAGATATCTCGGTAAAGCTTATCCCCAGGCGGTTATCTTTATCCATCGGCATAATATAAGCTACTCGACCCAATGCCTCAACTACCTTATTCCTCTGTGATTGATCCTGGGTATAGGTATTGACCAGGGTAAATTTAAGGGTCAACTCGGTCCCTGAGGGGATATCGTAATCCGTTATAATGGCCATCCCCCCTTCGCTTAAATCGATCATCACGGCGTTTACTTCCATATTCCCGATACGTATCACAACTTCCAGAGGCTTTTGGATACGGTACCTGAGAATAAAATTAACCGGGACCCGCTTATGCCTTCTTCTCTCTACGTCGGAATAGTCATCATTCATACTTATCCAATAATAACTTAAAAAACAGGTAATCTACCAAAGAAAATTTACTTGATTAACTGACCAAATCATAACATAATTGGCTAATAAATCAAGCATAAATGTTATTTTTCTACTATTTTTTTAATATATGCGATGAAGCCGGGAAAAGACTTTGAGATACAGGAAATATTATCTATAACTGTTCTACCTTCGGCATGAAGTCCGGCGACAACCAGGCTCATAGCCGTGCGATGGTCATTAAAACTACTGACCTTGGCCCCTTTCAGGGCGCCTTTGCCCCGGATAATAATATCTATTGATTTAGCGCTCTTATGTACTTCTATATCAGCACCCATTTTCCGCAGGTTTTCCGACATTGACCTTATCCGGTCAGTCTCTTTAACCCTGAGTTCCCCTACTCCCCGAAATATGCTTTTACCGTTCGCATAAGCGGCTGCAACCATTAACACCGGCAATTCATCTATTAAAGACGGTATCTCTTTCTCAGTAACTAAGGTACCCCTTAATTTACTACTTTTAATAATCAGATCGCCTACCGGCTCACATTCTTTGCTCTTTAATCTTAATTCTTTAATCTTAATTTCCGCGCCCATTCTTTTTAATACTTTGATCATACCGCAGCGGGTAGAATTCAGGCCTACATTCCTAATCACCAGCTTTGACCTCGGCAAGATGCTGGCCAAAACTATAAAAAAGCTTGCTGAGGATATATCACCGGGAATATAAATTTTCTCCGGAGAAACCAAATTCCTGCCGCCCTCAAGAAGAATATTATTTCCACTAATCTTTATGCCGGCTTTAAATAATTTTAACATCCGCTCAGTGTGATCGCGGGTTTTTACCGGCTCCACTATTTTGCATAAACCTGAAGCATAGAGTCCAGCTAGTAATATCGCCGATTTAACCTGGGCAGAAGCCACAGGCATTTTATAAACAATACCTTTGAGTCCGCCCGAACTTATAGTTATCGGCGGGTATTCCTCAGCCGGATGATAGACGGCGGATGTTAGACGGCGGTTGGCTGAAGATATACAAGCGCCCATGAGCCTTAATGGCTGGGTGACTCTGGACATCGGCCTCTTGGAAAGTGATTTACCAGCGCATACCTTGGAAAGAAAAAACTGTCCGGCTAAAATACCTAATAATAACCTAAAGGTAGTTCCGGACTCTTTAATAAAAATATCTTTACCCGGTTTATTTAAACCATCTAAGCCCTTGCCAAAAGCAATAATCTCGCGCTTTGACTTGTATTTAAACTTTACGCCCAGCTGTTTAAGAACCTCTACGGTAGTAAGACAGTCTTCACTTGTAGAATAATTTTCTATTGAGGTTTTACCGCGGCTGATTGCGCTCAAGAATAGCGCCCGGTGGGTTATCGACTTATCGCCAGGAAGAAAGATCTCTCCTTCTACCTGGCATTTGCTGCCGGATAAAGAAAAAATCATTTATCTTTTAAAACCGCTTTATCGCCTTCGCGAACCGTATCTTTTGTTTCGGGATTTAAGAAACCTGCTGCCGTCATAGCTTCGTGGACTTTCTCTACGCTCACATCGCCTATCGGTTTATTGTTATGGAAGAGTGAAAATACATCACCAACCGCAATATTGTCTTTACTCCCCACATTTAAAACCACAAAATTGTAATCTTTATTTATTACCAAAACCTTAGCTTCTAGGCCGGATATAAAAGCTGGTTTTCCCTTACCCTCCGAGCCTGCCTTTGCCCGTTGTTGAGATACTGCTGCAGATGGCGTTTCCGGAGCAACCACTATCTTGCCTAATTCCACCTTCTGGTCCGTTCCGGAATTATCCTTTGCCTTATCCTCCATTTCCTTTTTATTAAAATTTAGCTCTTTTAATTGTTCAGTTAAAGACTTAACCTCCTGTTGGGATACTTCCAATTTTCTTTCTAAATCAAGTCTCTCTTTTATCTGTTTTTCCATGTCCAGCCTAAGCTGATCGGATTGATTTAAAATATCCTGCTGGAGCTTTTTTTCATTCTCGATCTCATCGGAAAGGGAAACGATCTTTTTATTAGCTTCCTGAAATTTAATATGTAGCCCGGCATTAGCCTTGCGGGTATCCTCCAACCTCACCTCTATCTTTTTAGTCTCTTGCTTTAGCTTATCTAGGTCTTGCTGAAGTAAGATATTTTGTTTCCTCTCAGACTGGAAATTAAGAAAGGCCCAGGCTCCGAAAGATATTGCCGCGAATAATAAAACACAAAATATGATTACGGAAATTCTAATCTTACCAGCCATATAATCCTCCTATTTTTTCCGACTTAACCATTAATATAGCATTGCTTAGCTAAAAATCAAGCTAAATTTTTAATCTGCCTGTTGATCGATAAAATCCGTAAATTCTTGCGGGATATCAACATTGAACTCTATAAACTTCTTAGTTGAAGGATGAACAAAGCCTATAGACCTGGCATGCAATGCCAAACGTTTGAACTTATTATTCTTGCCGTATTTAGTATCCCCCAAAATAGGATAGCCTAAATAATCCAGGTGCACTCTTAATTGATGGGTCCTTCCGGTAAAAGGCTCCAGGTCCACAAGAGTGCAGTCGCGCTTACGCCTGATAACCCGGTAACGGGTCTTAGCGTATTTAGAATCTTTACCAAAACCAACAGACATGCTCTTTCTTTTTAAAGGGTTACGGCCGATCGGCATTTCGATTATATTTTCATTAAACTCCACCCTCCCCTTAACCAGAGCCGTGTATACTCGCTTAATACTATGTTCGGCAAACTGCTTGGCTAATGCTAAGTGAGCGTTATTATTCTTGGCAATAACCAATAAACCTGACGTATCCTTATCCAGCCTATGGACTATCCCCGGTCTCTGCGGATTGATATCGGATAATTTCTTAAAATGGTGCAGAAGCGCGTTTACCAGAGTATGCTGGTAATTTCCGGGAGCCGGATGAACCACGATGCCGCAGGGTTTATTGATCAGAGCCAGATCTTTATCGTCGTAAACTATATCTAAACGTATATCTTCAGCAAGAGGCAAGCCTGATTTCTTATCAATTATGTTAGCAATAATCTCGTCCCCTTTTTTTATCTTATAGTTCGGCTTAAGAGAATCGATATCCTTAACCCTGATCTCTTTTTTAAGAATCAGATTCTGGATATGAGTTCGGGAAAAACCCAGCTTATTCTTTTGGCTGAAATTGAAAAGATACATATCCAGCCGTTCTCCCTCATTATCGCGCGTCACCTTTAAAATATGTTCAGACATTGTTTAGAATGATGGATGGTGGATAGTAGATTGTGGTTTCTTAAATATAGTATAAACCAGAAATATCGCCCCTATGGTGATAGCGCTGTCTGCGATATTAAAAACCGGCCAGATCCTAAAATCAATAAAATCAATAACATAGCCAAAGAAAACTCTGTCCATCAGATTACCTAAGGCTCCGGCTAAAATAAGGCCTAAACATATTTTAACCGGCCGCGATAGATTATTCCTTAAATTACAAAAGATCAAAATTATTGCGAGGATTGTTATGAATATAAAAAAAGGGACCTGGTTTCTAAGTACCCCGAATGCCGCGCCCTTATTCTGCACCAGGGTCAAGTGAAATATATTTTTTAAGAGCGGCAAAGACTGACCAGGCAATAGATTGCTGATTATCAGGTATTTACTGAGGCGGTCGATCAGAAAAATCGATATTACGATGATTTGGATCATCTAAAGAGATCGATGGGGTTATCTCTTTTCTTTTTTTTCCTGGCACTTAAGGCAGAGTCGCGCATAAGGAAGCGCCTTGAGCCTGGTTTTGGTAATAAGAATTTTACAATCCTCGCACATCCCGAAAGTGCCATCTTGTATCTTTTTCAGGGCATCATCCAGCTCAAGGATCGACTGCCTCTCATTGGCAGCCAGCCCTAAAGAAAATTCCCGGTCATAGTTATCAGTGGCCACATCAGCCATATGATAAGTATAGCCCGAGATGTCTCCGGATGCATCCTTTTGCGATTTCTTCAGGGTATCCTCGGATATATGGTCGATATTCTCTAAGATCTCCCCTTTACGCTTAAGGATTATCGTCTTGAATACCGTTAATTCCTTTTTAAGCAGTTTCTTTTTACCTGAACTCACTGTTTTTTTTGGTCTTGTTGCGGACCTTTTGAATTTATTTTTTTTGATAATTTTTCGGGCCAATCTATTTTCCTCCTATAGCCTCTAAACACCTGCCGCAGATTAAACTATTTTCTTTATCTTTGCCTACGCTATGCGAATAATTCCAGCAGCGCGAGCATTTCCCGCCCTGCGCCTTAGCCACTTTTATTGTCTCTTTGACGCTACTTAAATTAATATCAACCTGAGAAACCTTGAATACTTCGCATAATTCATCCTTAAGGCTTCTTAGATATGTATACCGTAATTGGTCTTTTGTCAATATATTTATTTTAGCGTCAAATGAACTTCCGATCTCACCGCTTGAACGCTTTTCTTCCAGGGCCGTAGTGATATCCGGTATCATGCCTAAAACATATTTGGAAAAATCTTCCGGAAAATCCACCCTATAATCCCCCGCATTTTGGGGCCACTCAAGAAGATGCGCAGTGAAAAAACCGGCATATATTTTTTCTTTGGGCATATAGCGCCAGATATCATCAACAGTAAAAACCAGAACCGGAGCAATTATCCTGACCAAAACGTTCAGAGCTTCATAAATAGCCGTCTGGCATGCGCGCCTCTCCAGAGAATCCTTACCAAAGGTATAAAGCCTGCCCTTTACCATATCCAGATAATACATCGAAAGTGATTCGTTGCAAAAATCATAAACGGATTTATAAGCCTTATGGAATTCGAAATTCTCATAAGCTGCAGTGGTTTCCTTCAGAGTCTTTTCGGTTACCGAAAATATCCATTTATCCACTGTTTTTAAATCTTTATACGGTACTTTATCCGTATCCGGATTAAAATCATAAAGATTGCTCAAAATAAACTTGGCGGTATTCCTGATCTTGCGGTAAGCCTCGGACAGCCGCGAAAGTATCTCTTTGGAAATACGGATATCCTCATTGTAATCGCTTGAGGCGACCCAAAGCCTCAGGATATCAGCCCCGTAATCCTTAATAATATTTAGCGGCGAAATAACATTGCCCAGGGACTTTGACATTTTCCGGCCATCTCCATCAACTACAAAACCATGGGTGAGTACAGACTTAAAAGGCGGTTTATTATCAATACACATTGACGGTATGAGCGAAGATTGAAACCATCCCCGGTGTTGATCTGAGCCTTCAAGATACATTGCGCAAGGTGTACCGCCTAAACCCGGTCTTTTCTTAAGCACTGCCTGATGGCTTACTCCGGAATCAAACCAGACATCCATAATATCCGCGCCCTTACTTAAATTACTTGATTTACAATACGGGCATTTCAGGCCCTCAGGTAAAAAGTCTTTTAGGTCCCGCTTAAACCAGGCATCCGTTCCTTCTTTAGCCACAAAGGCGCCAAAGTTATCAATAACCTTCGGTTCTAAGAATTCTTCATGGCATTCATTACAGATTAGGGACGGTATAGGAACTCCCCAATATCTCTGGCGGGATAAGCACCAGTCCGGCCTTAATTTAACCATCCCCAAGATCCTCTCTTTTCCGGAAAACGGGATCCACTGGATATCTTTGTCAATCGCCTTAAGTAGCTCCTGACGCAGATTATTATGATCGATCTTCAGGAACCACTGCTTGGTTGCCCGGAATATAACCGGCTTTTTACAACGCCAGCAATGAGGATAGGAATGCGCAATCTTGTCATCTAAAAGTAAAACTCCGATATCGCTTAATTTCTGAATGATCAGTTTATTGGCGTCATAAACATTTAAACCTTTAAACTCTCCGGCGGTAGCGTCAAAATGGCCCTTATTATCCACCGGCATCACTACATCCAATTTATATTTTATCCCGCAGATATAATCTTCGGCCCCATGCCCGGGAGCAGTATGGACCAGCCCCGAACCTTCTTCAGCAGATATATAATCAGCTAAAACTACCTTGCCTTTTCTTAAACCAAATGGGTGATCATAAGTCAAATACTCCAGGTCTTTACCCTTAAATTCCTTAATCACCATATAATCCTGTATACCTATCTTTTCCAATGCCTGTAAACGCACATTAGCCAAAATCAGATTACCCTTATTTGTCTTTATATAGGAATAAACAAAATCCGGATGCACAGCTACAGCCACGTTAGCGATCAGGGTCCAGGGAGTAGTGGTCCAAATAACCAGGTAAGTATCCTTATCAAAGCCCTGCTCATCCTCCATCTTAAATTTAACAAATATAGACGGAGAGGTATGATCCTCGTATTCTACTTCTGCCTCGGCCAGCGCAGTTTCACACTTGAAACACCAATTAACCGGTTTTAACCCCCGGTAGATATAACCTTTTTTAACCAAGCTGGAAAAAGAACTAACGATCCCCTCCTCATACTCCGGAGTCAAAGTAAGATATGGATTAGGCCAATCCCCAAAAACCCCCAGGCGTTTGAATTGTTCTTTCTGCGATGATACATATTTCATTGCGTAATCATGGGCCTTTTGGCGGAATTCGACCTGGGCTATCTGGTATTTGGTTATGCCTAATTCTTTGAACAACTGGTGCTCTACCGGCAACCCATGGCAATCCCATCCCGGAACATACGGAGAATCAAAACCCTGCATGGTCTTGAATTTAACGATTATATCCTTCAAGGTCTTGTTCAAGGCATGGCCGATATGGATATCTCCGTTTGCATAAGGAGGCCCGTCATGCAGCACGTATTTCTCCTTGCCTTTATTTTTTTCCCGAATCAAGCCATAAATATCCTTATCCTCCCACTCCTTTAAGAAAAGCGGTTCCCTCCTGGGAAGGTCCGCTTTCATCGCGAAATCTGTTTTTGGCAGATTAAGGGTATCTTTGTATTCTTTATTATCTGACATATTTTCCTATTATGATCTTCAGATCCTTTTTCATTTTAGCCGGGATATATTTTTTATCAGTAACAATCGCGTATTTTAAAGCCTCGCGGCATACACAATCACTCTTCATAGGGATGTCCTTGATCACTCTGGCGACTATCTTCTTGGCATTTTCAATGTTCTTATTAAGGTTCCGTATGATCATATCAATAGTTACGGATCCGTGCTTAGAATACCAACAATCATAATCCGTAATAGCGGCTAAGGTAGCAAAGCAGACCCCAGCTTCCCTGGCTAATTTTGCCTCGGCAAAATTAGTCATCCCGATTATGTCCATTCCCCAGCTACGGTAAAGTTTAGACTCAGCTAATGTGGAAAATGCCGGGCCTTCCATATTGATATAGGTTCCCCCGTTATGGATATTTAAATTAAGTTTTTTTCCGGCTTTATACAAAACCGAACTTAATTCTTTGCACACCGGATGAACCAGCCCAACATGGGCAACCAAACCAACGCCAAAAAAAGACATATCCCTGGCATAGTTGGTCCGGTCCACAAACTGATCAACTACTACAAAATCTAAAGGCTTTAATTCCTCCCTTAAACTTCCGCAGGCATTGACTGCGATGATCCGGTCCACGCCTAATTTCTTCATCCCGAAAATATTTGCCCGGTAATTTATGTGACTCGGCGGTATTCGATGGCCGACATCATGCCGGGGAACAAATACCACATCTTTTCCCTCTAAAACTCCGGTAATAAAATTACCTGATGGTTTGCCAAAAGGAGTGGTTACTGAAATTGATTTTACCTTTTTGATCCCTTCGATCTTGTATAAGCCGCTTCCACCGATGATTCCGATTCGTCCCATAAATTACTCCTTTTTAAATAATGGGGTCAGAATTATTTTTGCATAATGATGGGGGACAAAAATAATTCTGACCCCATTATTCTTTAGATAATTCTTCAGAGCGCCTGGCTGCCGCTTCTACTGCCTCAGTCAAAGTTCCGCCATTTTTCAAAATTTCCAATCCCGCTTCTGTGGTGCCGCGCTTAGAGGCAACCCTTCCCGCTAATTCAAGTGGAGTTATTTTCAGGGCACTCGCAGTAACACTAGATCCCCTTACCACAAACTCAGCTGATAGACTGGCCATCTCCTTATCTAAACCGATCTTGACTGCCGCGTTAGTTAATTCCGGGATAAAACTCTCTGATTCATATTTAGCTCGTTCGTTTTCGGTAACTTTATCCGCTAAATAGCCCCAGAATCCAGGGCCGCTTCCCCCTACTGCGGTAGCTGCGTGCATTAAATCTTCAGAAATAATAAAAGTGTGTCCGATTAGATCAAATACCTTAGCTGCCAGATTCCAATCACTCTCGGTGGCAAATGTCCCTCTGCAAATATAAGAAACACTTTTACCAACAATAGCCGCTATATTCGGCATTACCCTAATAACCCTTACAGCCCCTAAAATATCTTCTATATCTTTGGTTCTTTTGCCTGCGGCAATAGAAATAATCAATTTATCTTTTACGTTATCTTTAATCTCTGTT
The DNA here is from genome assembly GCA_018825985.1 of Candidatus Omnitrophota bacterium. Lineage (GTDB taxonomy): Bacteria > Omnitrophota > Gorgyraeia > Gygaellales > Profunditerraquicolaceae > JAHKAP01. The sequence goes on along the minus strand of JAHKAP010000033.1, from coordinate 17,673 downwards.
AAAGCTACAACAAAATCCTGAGGCTTGATTGCAAGTATTACAACTTCGGATTTGTTTAATAAATCCTTGAGATCCGAAGCAACTTTAACCCCTATAGCCTGGGATAGCTTTTGGTTATCTTTATCAAAAACGGTTATGTCAAATTCAGACTTCGCGCGTAGGGCAATAGCAGCGCCCATGTTTCCATAACCTATAATCCCAATTGTTTTTTTCATATTCTTTTTTTGTAGTGCTAACGGCTATTCTTATCTTGTCGCGGGACAGTCCCCTGACCAGCTTCAGTAGGGGACACTCTGCGAAGCAGAGTGTCCCCTGTAAACTTCTACGGGGACAGTCCCTGCTTGCAACAGTTATCTAGTTATCAAATATGGCCCTACCGATCCTGACCATGGTCGCGCCCTCTTCTATCGCGAATTCGAAATCATCACTCATACCCATCGATAAGATAGATAACGGATAAGTAATAAGTGCTAAAAGGTTAATTTTGTCTTGCAATTCTTTCAAAGCCTTAAAATATGGACGGACTTGCTCAGGATCATTAACTAAAGGCGCAATAGTCATTAAACCATTTATCTTGATATTTTTCAATCCGCTTATTTCCTTAAATAGCCCAGATACCTCTTCCGGTTTAAGACCAAATTTACTTGTTTCGCCCGAAATATTTACCTCTAACAGGATATCCTGGACCTTATCTACCTTTGCTGCTTGTTTATCAATCTCCTGAGCCAGACGTAAGCTGTCTACCGAATGTATTAAGTTAAAGAGCTTGACCGCCTCTTTCGCCTTATTGGTCTGCAAATGGCCGATCATGTGCCAATGCACAGTTGGTGGTTGATAGTTCGTAGTCGATAGTTGGGCACGCTTTACAAAAGCTTCCTGAACCTTATTCTCGCCGATATCAGCTATACCGGAACCTATGGCCTCTCTTATCTCTTCCGGCTGCCTGCCCTTACTGACTCCGATAATAATCACACTCGCCGGATCCCGCTTTACCCGGGAACAAGCCTGAGCTACGCGCTCTTTTATCTTCAATATATTATCTTTTACCATATATAAAGCTGCTTTTAAACTAAAGTATTATACCTCAACAAACCATAAGGTCAATCAAAAGTAAGGGACACCCTCGCAGCTAAAGCTAAGGGTGTCCCTTACTCAATATGGATAGGGATACCCTCCCGATTAACTGCGAGGGTGTCCCTGAGTTTTACCGGAGGATTAGGAAATTCAGGGCGGAGCCGACAATAAGACTGACTGTTATCATGATTAGAGTGGATTTTACTAAGCTTTTAAAACCCAGTTCCTTCCATAAGACTACAAAGGTTGCTACACAAGGAAAGGAAATAGCTAATAGTGTTGCGGCGATAAATAATTGTTTGACTGTAAGCCCTAGGGGCATCAGCATACCTACTGCCACATCTTTCCTTAAGAATCCGATCACCAACGAAACGATCGCTTCTTTAGGCAGGCCAAATAGCCCCTGAATGATAGGCGCGAACATGCCGGTTATAAAATCAAATAATTTAAGATACAAAAGAATATTTATTACCAGGACTCCTATTAATACCACCGGCATTGCCTCTATCAGAAAACCCTTGATCCGGTAGTATAATTTTCTTCCCAGCATGGATAAAGGCGGGAACCGGTAAGGCGGAATTTCAAGCAGAAATTCCGGGCTATATCCGCGTAAAGTACGGTTTAAAATAAATCCTATTATCGCGATCAATGAGAACAATACCAGATATACCCCTCCTACATAAAACCCTCCGAATTTTCCCAAAAGACCAAATATCATCGCTTGTAAAGGCACGCAAGGCACCCCTATTGATATCAGGGTTGCGGCAATAAACCTCTCCCTTTTTGATTCTAATACCCGGGTAGATAATATACCCGGGACATTACAACCAAAGCCTAAAAGCCCGGGGATAACCGCGTAACCGTGCAAGCCTAAACGATGCAAAATATTATCCAACAATATCGCCAAACGGGGCAGGTATCCGATATCTTCAAGCAAACTTAAGATAAAATAAAAAGATATCACATAAGGCAAGACCATGCCGATTTCAATATATGGAGCCGTAGTCAGTACGCCGAGTGATTGCTTAAAATCAATTTTTCCGTTGATCAAATCCCCGATCAATAAATGAAACCAAAATCCTTTCTCCTGCAAATGAAAGGTAAACTTTTCCAGTATCGGTTGGTACAGTTTAATAAAAACCGGGTCGGTTATATTGTTGATTATCCCTTCACCCACAAAACGGACTATTTTAAATGAGGCGTAAATTATTCCCGCTGCCATCAGGAAACCAGTTATTGGCCTGACTGAGGCATCCTCTAAAACTTCTCTTAAGTTATGATGGCGATGCTCCAAATGCTGGACCTGTTCAATGATCCTGCCAATTTCGAGCCAGCGTTCCTCATGGGCTATTTTCTTTCTAGCAGTAGGCGCTGATTCTTTTATCCTTTCAATTAATAATTTAATTCCCACTCCGGTTACTGCACAGGTGGAGATGACCGGAACATTCAATATCTTCTCCAGCTTATCAACATCAATATTCACTCCCCGATGAGTAGCGTCATCGCACATATTTAAACAGATGATTACCGGAAACCCATCTTCGATCAACTGTAAAGTCAGAAGCAAATTCCTCTCAAGATTGGTGGCGTCCAGGATATTGATAACCGCAATCTCTTCTTTAGGTAATTCCTTCAACAGAGATACTGCTACTTCTTCGGCAGAAGATGTCGGCTCTAAAGAATAAGTGCCGGGCAGATCAACAACTTCAATTTTTGAATCTTTTAATAAAAGATAACCTTTACTGATCTCAACGGTTGTGCCGGGATAATTTGAAGAAATGACCTGGACTCCGGTCAGGCGGGAAAATACTACGCTTTTCCCTACATTAGGATTTCCGATTAGATAAATCTTTTTGATCATTCAGCCTCAACAATGATTTTAGCAGCAACTCCATGCCCCAGGGCCAGGATACTTCTGCCTGCCTTTATTACTACCGGACCCCTTAAACCGATATGGCTGAGCTTAGTAACTTCTTTTCCTTTATACACGCCCATATTCATCAGCCTATCTATTAAGTTATGGCCTCCGGAAATTTCTATGATCCGGGCCTTAGAACCTTCTTTAATCTGAGTTAATGTTATTTTTTTCATATGCACTTAATATATTATCACGCAATCAGTGATTTTCTATACATTTTCATCAATAAAGAATTGCTCACTACGGATACCGAACTAAAAGCCATCGCTATGGCGGCCAGCGTAGGATCTAATAACTTTCCGGTCAAAGGATATAAAGCACCCGCGGCAACCGGAATACCCACACAGTTATAAAAGAAAGCCCAGAAAAGGTTTTGTTTTATCTTGCGCAAAGTATAACCGCTTAATTCAATTGCGGTAACTACGTCACGCAGGTCATCTTTGATCAAAACTATCTCTCCTGTTTCCATAGCGACATCAGTTCCCGAACCCAAAGCAATTCCCAGATCTGCCTGGGCCAATGCCGGAGCATCATTTATACCGTCGCCTACCATAGCAACCACATTACCCTTTTCCTGCAGCCTCTTTATCTCGGCGGATTTTCCTTGCGGCAGGACTTCGGCCAAAACATCATCAATACCAACCTGCCTGGCGATCGCCTTGCCCACCCGCGTATTATCACCCGTGATTATCGCCACCTTTTTGCCCATCCGATGCAAAGCGTTAACTGCGTCTTTTGAATATTCCTTTAAGGTATCGGCCACCGCAATTGTCCCAATGACCTCCCGGCCTCGCGCTAAGACCATCGTAGTTTTGCCCTGGTCTTCCAACTGCGCAATTTCCTTTTCATAGTTAGATACATCGATATTGTTATCCGCCATTAATTTCCTTGTTCCTAATAAAACCCGCCCGCCTTCGTAATCAGCAACCACTCCTTTACCCGGGACTGCTTCAAAGTTTTTTATGTCCAGCAAGGTTAAATTATCTTTTAGCGCGCGGTTTACAATTGCCTGGGCCAAAGGATGCTCGGAATTTTTCTCAATTGACGCTGCTAAGGTAAGGATGAATTCCTGGTTTGCTTTCGCAGTTGTGAGCACATCAGTAACCACCGGTTCTCCTTTGGTAAGCGTGCCGGTTTTATCAAAAACAACCATATTCACCTTATTGGCTTTCTCCAGGGCAGCGCTAGTCTTGATTAGAATCCCGTTTTGAGCGGCAAGCCCGGTTCCCATCATAACCGCCGTAGGCGTAGCCAGGCCCAGCGCGCAAGGACAGGCAATGATAAGGACTGCCACAAAAACCGAAAGGATAAAAGCCAGCGGTTGTCCAACAAAAAACCAGATAATCGCGCTCAAAACAGCGATTAAAATCACCGTCGGAACAAAATAAAAAGCCACCTTATCCGCTAAAAGCTGGATCGGCGCCTTAGAGCCGATTGCCTCTTCCACGGTTTTAATGATCTGCGCCAGCATCGTATCGCTGCCGACCCTGGTCGCTTTAAATTTCAGGACTCCGGTCTTATTCATCGTTGCCCCGATCACTTCATCTCCCTGTTTTTTTTCAACCGGGATACTTTCTCCGGTGATCACCTTTTCATCCACTCCTGAATAACCCTCTACGACTATGCCATCTACGGGTATTTTTCCGCCCGGCTTGACAATAACGATATCGCCGACCTTTACCTCTATTATAGGGATTATACTTTCCTGGCCGTCTATAATTACAATCGCTGTCTTCGGCTGTAAACCGATCAATTTTCTGATCGACTGCCCGGCTTTTCCTTTTGTAAATGCCTCCAGATATTTACCCAGGGAGATAAAAACCAGTATAAACGCCGCGCTTTCATAGTATAAATGCGGCCGCATCTCCTGAATCCCGGTTAAAAAAGCAGCTGAAACCGCAAGGCTATAAAAATAGGCTGAAGCCGTGCCCACAAAGATCAAAGAATCCATATTCGGTTTAAGGCGGATTAATCCTCTAACCCCCGAACTCCAAAGGCCAAAACAAGTCAGAATAACTGCAGTCGCCAGGATAAATTGGATGATCATATTGTAGGTTTGTATTATCTGCGGCAGAACTAAACCCAACATCGGGCCCATCGCAAGGTACATAAGCGGTAAACTACAAATAAAGGCCAGGATAAACCTCTTCTTTAGCTTGCTTATCTCTTTAGTATCGCCCTTAGCGTCTAATTCTTTAGCCTCTGCCTCATCTGCGACCTTGTAGCCTAATTTATTGATAATCTGGTTGATCCTATCAAAGCTTATTTCCGACTCATCATATTCAAGGGTAGCTTTTTCGGAAGCAAAATTCACATTAACCCGGGCTACTCCCTTTTCTTCTTTAAGCGAATTCTCAATATTGAGCCCGCAGGCAGCGCAATGCATGCCCTTGATCTTTAAAATAGTTTTAGTATTCATTTAAGTTATCCTTTTTCTAGATCAGAAAGCCTGATCGAAATCTTTCCTCCCGAAACTTTAAGGTCCGGATTAATCGGTATAGGATTACACCCTCCTTTTTCCGTAGCAATTCTATCCAGCGGATACCTGTTCCCGCAGGTATTACAGACCATATAATCCCCTACCTGGCGGAATCCCTGCAAAGCCCCGCCACAGACCTGGCAGGCATTAAACGCTGCCCGATATACTCCATCGGGGCTTTTCAATACAAAAAAATATGCTGTTTTTCCATCAGGTAAAAGGACATTAAAATAATGCGCCTTGCCGTCATCTAAAGAAGATACGTCAAGACTGATCTCCTGATCAACCGGTTCCACCTGTTCTCCCTTTGTTCCTTTAAAATATTGGCTATCGGCACTGAATGCGCTGACATTCTGCGCTGATGTTAAAGCTAAGATCAATAATAAGATAATACTCAGATATGATTTATTCACGACTAACCTCCTATTGTCTTCTGCCGCAGCATCCGCAGGTTCCAGAGAAAATCGGCCGGGCAGCAGCCCTTGCAATCTTATCTTTTTCCGGGCCGGAAAATCCGCCCTCTTCATTAGTAACTATAAACCGGCCGTTAAGCATTCCCATCCAGCAGGAAAACGGCAGGATACCTTGCCTATCCGGAGTAAATTCGATTATGTTCAGTCCCGTTTCAATCTGCTTACGGATATTTAAACTCGGGATAACCACCTCATTACTGCATCCGGAGACATTTATACCGTTGATCTCCCAACGCACTTTAACCCCCTTTTTTACCCTAAATTCAGTCGGCTTAAAAACCCAGTCAACATCCATCTTTACTACTTGAACATCCGCGCCAGATACATCTGTACTGACTACTGCGTCCACTGCGCCTTTTGAAGAATTAAAATTTAAGTTAAATTTTGCTCCCGAAAGAACCAAACCAGAGTTAAACGAATAAAGCGCGAAGAAAATGATCAATACCCCGATAATTTTAGATACAAAACCAATGTGCTTGCTTTTTGCGTAAGTTGAACCTACCCCTACCGAGAATAAAACCGGCATTGTGCCTATGGCAAACGCGGCCATTATGCTGGCGCCGGAAAAAAAACTTCCTGAGGCAACCGCTGCCAACTGCATACTTTGGGTAAAACCGCAGGGGAGAAAAAAAGTCAAAACACCCAATACAACCGGCATCAGATGATGGTCGTTTTTTTCGACCGAATGGATCTTTTTCGACAAGGCTTTCGGCAGGTGGAATCCGAACCGGCTGATATTCGGGACGATATTCAGGATCTGAAGGCCGATATAAAACATCACGATACCGATAACCATTGTAAGATAACCGGTAAACGAGAGAGAATAATTTAATTTGCTCCCTACAACGCCTAAAATACCTCCCAAGAGCAGAAACCCGATGACCCGGCCGACATGAAAATAAATATGCGGCATGGCCCGGGAAATAAGCTTGTGTTTTTTATCTTCATGGATCGGGTACATGCTGCCGAACCCCATGACTATACCACCTACCAATGCCAGGCAAGTGGATACAGAAGCTGCTATTCCCATTATAAACGCGATCAGCGTATTGACCCGCTTGCCATAATCCGGCAAAATACGAAAAAAATCTACTTTCTGTAAAAGCAAAAAAATAAAAATAATCCCTAAGGAAATAAAGGCTACCTCCAGCAGGTCTTTTTTAGTATTGCGCTTGCGGATTGAAAAATGCTTCTCGCCTTTCTGGATCACTTTATAACCCAAACCCTCGATTTTATTTTTGATTTCATTCTCCGTTACTTCATCCTCGCATTCTAATTCCGCAAAGCCTTTTTTATGGCTGATATGGCATTTCTCAACTCCGCTGATCTTTTTCAGCTCCTTCTCAAGCAAAACCTCGCAACTTACACAATGCATCCCGGCTATATTGAAAGTCGTCTTTTTCATGCTATTCCCCCAAAATTAAAACCTTCCGAATTTATCGATAAGCTCAATGATCTCGGTTATCTTACCTTCTTTTTCCGACTTAGATTTTCCCTTCAGGGCATTGACAACGCAACTCTCCAGGTGCTTGTTAAAAATTTCGTTTTTTACCCTGTACAATGCGCCGATCACAGAATGCACCTGGGTAATAATGTCCACGCAATACCTCTTCTGCCTGATCATATTCTGCAGGCCACGCACCTGTCCCTCAATCTTCTTTAAAAACTCCAACTGTTCTTCATGAGTAGTTAAATTTGGCATATTTGTATCCTCCTTTTTATGGAGTATACCATACCCCCCTATACTATGTCAAGTAAAAAATAAAATAGGGACGCTTCTAAAACCCGCAAAGGCATCCCCCCGTTTTTTATTTAGGAGTCTTTAAAATACTTTTTCTTATACGCTTCTAACAATTCAACGCTCTTATCTTTACATTTGCCGCAGACCGTACCGATCTTGGTCCGTTCCTGCAATTGGTAATAATTCCTGGCCCCTTCCAGAACAGCGCTCTCTATCTCGGCGTCAGTTATCCCTAAACACTGGCAGATGACGTGCTCTTTCTCCTCTTTTACTTTATCCGTCATTCCCTGACGGGTATAATAATCATCGATCGCCGCCCTTAATGCTTTATCGCCTAAAACCGAACAATGGATCTTATGCTCCGGAAGCCCATCTAATGCCAGGGCAATATCATGAGAACTCAACTTGTAAGCTTGATCCAGTGTCTTTCCGATCGCCAATTCGGATAAGACTGAAGTGCTGGCAATAGCGCTGGCGCAGCCATAAGTCTTCCACTTTAAATCAGTGATAACCCCTTTTTCTTTATCCACTTTAATCACCACCACCATCTCATCACCGCACTTGATGTTCCCGATCACTCCCCTGCCATCAGCTTCATATTTAGATTCATCCATAAGCAGATTGCGCGGATGTATAAAATGGTCTTTTACTTTATCGGTATACAGCCAATCGGTCTGTTTATCCATGCTTGACCTCCGTAGAAACCGAAGAAATCTTTCTTACCCGTTTAACCACCTGAGTAAGTTTGTCTATTACATAATCAATATCTTTTTCCTTAGTATCTCTGCCCATGCTCATCCGGATTGAACCATGCGCCTGTTCTTGCGGTATGCCTGTAGCCATCAATACATGGGATGGGTCAAGTGAACCCGAAGCGCAGGCAGAGCCGGTTGAAACCGCTATACCTTCCATATCCAGATATAAAAGCATCGCCTCTCCCTCCGCTCCGCTTAATGAAACATTTAAGGTCCCGGGAAGGCCCTCTGTTGGATGGCCGTTGAACCGGATATCAGAAATATTTTTTTGGATCCCTTCTTTTAAACGTTTCTTAAAACCTTCCAGGCGCATAAATTCATCTGCCATTTCTTTCTTACGCATTTCGATCGCCTTGCCTAATCCGACTATCCCTAAGGTGTTTTCAGTCCCTGCCCTCCTGCCTTTTTCCTGATGGCCTCCGCGGATAAACTGGCAGAATGGCGCGCCTTTACGTATATATAAAGCGCCGATTCCTTTAGGACCGTAGATCTTATGAGCTGAGAAAGAAAGATAATCTGCTTCTAGACTCTTTACATCGATCGGGATCTTACCAACAGCCTGCACTGCATCGGTATGCAAAAGTCCGCCTGCTGCATGCACCAGATTAGAGACCTTTTTTATATCCTGAATGGTCCCGATCTCATTATTCGCGGTCATAACTGAAACTAATCCGGTATGCTCAGATAGCGAACTTTTAAGCTCTGCCAGATTAATTTTACCATACTGGTCAACCCCGACATAACACACCTCAGCCCCTTTTTCTTTAAGGCAGGCAGCTGATTCCAGTACACAGGGATGCTCGATCTTAGTGGTAATTATTTCTTTCTTTTGTACGCATAGGCCCGGAATGTCACAGCTATGAAAGCCCTGACAGGAGAATAGATTAATCACCGTATTATTCGCCTCAGAACCACTGCCTACAAATATTATCTCCTCCGGGGAAGCGTTAATAAAAGAGGCTACTTTTCCCCTGGCCTCCTCGACCAATTTACGGGCCTCTCTCCCAAACTGGTGCAGGCTGGAAGGATTGCCAAACACCTCCATAGCAGCTATTAACGCTTTCTTAACTTCGGGATGTAACGGCGTAGTAGCGTTATGATCCAGATAAATTTTGCGTTTTCTCTCCTGTTTCATATATTCTCCCGGTATAATCTTCAGGTATAAATCTTAGGGATTATACCTGATTACTGAGATTAATAAAGATTACAGTGATTAAAGCATTAATCGCCTTGTTTAACAACTTTTGCTACCAGGTTTTAGCAATAACCTATCGGTTAAAAGGTCTGTGTTCTTAATCTATTTAATCTAATTTTTAATCATTGTAATCAGGCATCCTCATTGCTTCTCATTATAGGATGCCTGTTTTTGTTTTAATTTTATCACAAAACCTAATAGATACCCTGTTTTATTATTCCGCCTCCCAAGAGCACTTCTTTATCATAGAGCACTACTGACTGGCCAGGGGTAACTGCTTCCTGTGGTTGCCCAAAAATAACCCTTAGGCAACCATTTTTTAAGAATACCCGGCTTTTAACCGAAACGTGCCCATAACGTATTTTAACCCAAACTTTTTCAGGCAATCTATCCACATGCAAGTTGAATTTTTCCGCTATCAATCCTTTTGCTTTTATCCGGTTCTTTCCAGCTACTACTAAACTATTTCTTTTAGTATCTAACGCTTTTACATATAACGGGCCTAAAGAACCTACTCCCAACCCGGCGCGCTGGCCGATAGTATAATTTACCAGGCCCTTATGCCTGCCTAAAATTTTTCCTTTTTCATCCACGATATCCCCGGGCGATAACTTTATACCCATTTGTAATAAATATTTCTTGTAGTTTTTATCCGGGATAAAACAAATATCCTGGCTTTGAGGCTTATCAGCTACTGGCAACCCGGCGCGCCTGGCGATCTCCCGCACTTGGGCTTTAGCATAGCCCTCAAGCGGAAAGATGACCGAATCCAGGATTTTCTTATTGATTGAATAGAGAAAATAAGTCTGGTCCTTTATCCTATCTTTGGGCTTTTTAATGACTGACTTGCCCTTGTACCTGCCTAGCCGCGCGTAATGGCCGGTAGCCAGAAGACTAAACCCCAGAGCCTTTGCTTTCTTAAGCAGGCTCCCAAATTTAAGTTCCCGGTTGCAAACCACGCAAGGGTTAGGAGTCCGGCCGTTTGAATATTCATCAATGAAATTAGCGATCACTTTTTCCTTGAGCGCTTTCGAAAAATCAAACACATAGTGAGGAATAGAAATCTTCCTACAGACTGCCTTAGCATCCTCAATCTCTTTCGCTCCGCAACAATGCGCCTTTTTAGACTCTGCAGGATTAACTCCTAAACACATAGTTACACCGACAACCTCAAATCCATTCTTTTTAAGTAAATAGGCTGCGGTAGAGGAATCAACCCCGCCGCTCATTGCCACTATTACCTTTTTTTTCATTGATAAACCTTTTGCATTCCGTTAAGGGTTTTTTCGTCTAAATTATATATACAATCATAAATCTTCTCTTTAAATGTACCAGGGCCCAAAGCCTTCTTTACAGCCAGTTCTGCGGCTATCTCAAAACAAACCAATCCCGAGGCTGCGGCAAAGCTCAGGTCTTTTTCAACCGCGGCAAATGTTCCGATAACCGACGCTGCCATGCAGCCGGTGCCGACAATCTTATCCATCATCGGATGGCCGTTTCTGATAATATAACTCTTATGCCCATTGTTTACGATATCTTCTTTACCGGTTATGACAACGGTGCATTTACGCTTAAGCGCGAGTTTAGAGGCTATTTTTTTCAGATCCGATCCAACTTCCGAAGAATCTACGCCTTTTGTCATGACTTTTTCTCCTGCTAGGCAGGCTATTTCCGAGGCATTTCCCTTGATAATATCGATCCTGCGGTTATTTATCAAGTCTAAACAACTATCAGTGCGTAAGGCTGTCGCTCCAGCTCCGCAGGCATCCAGGATCACCGGGATACCTTTCTGATTGGCGCTCTTAGCGGCGATCATCATCGCCGTGACCAGATCCTTTGTCAATGTCCCGATATTTAATACCAGGGCCGAGGAGATAGCGGACATCTGGGCAGCTTCTTCCGGAGCGTGGGCCATAACCGGCGAGGCCCCGAAAACCTTTACCACGTTAGCGCAATCATATATAGTCACCCAATTAGTCAAATGATGAATTACCGGTTTTCTTGATCTCACCTTCTCAAGTAAAGAAAAAACATTGAGCCTTACCTTCTTCATTGACTCCTCCGTTATCTGGAAACAAGAAATATCCCAATTTGAGCAAAAAGATTTGGAAATAATATGACTTCTTTTCTTCCGCTAACGTATTTACTCTGATCGATTCTTATCTTTTCTCGGCTGCAATACTCAATAAAATCCCGGATACTTGAAAAATGCAGGTTAGGGCTGTCATGCCAGCCAAAAGGAAGTGACGGAGTTACCGGGGCTCGGCCTTCAAAGAATAACTGAAACCGAGCCTTATAAAAGGCGAAGTTCGGTAAACCAACGATTACGTGTTTTCCTACCCGTAAAGCATCATCAAGCACTGAGCGGACCCGCTTAACCTGCTGGAGGGTCTGGTTTAAAATTACATAGTCAAAAGACTTATCCCCATACTCGGCAAGACCGGAGTCAATATCTCCGTGAAAAACATTTAAACCCTTAGCAACGCATTCATATATTGCCTGTTCATCAATCTCTATTCCCTGGCCGCGGACATCTTTCTCCTTGTTCAGGAAAGATAACAGCTCTCCGTTCCCGCAGCCTAGGTCCAGGATATTAGAACGCGGCTGAACGAAATTGAATATGATCCGGTGGTCCGGCCGTACTTTATTAAAATCAGCGATCATTCAAACTCTCCTTCCGCAGTAAACACAACACCCGGCATTCAGATAAGCCGGGGGGCCGCATAGAAAACTTTATTTAAAAAATGCCCTATCAACCTCGTTTCCTGTTCAGTTTCGATCAGAAAGGCATCATGGCCATAGGTTGAATTGACCTCACAATAGCTGGCCTCCAACCCTGAAAGCTTGCAGGCCTTGACGATCTCCTTAGATTGGTAAGCAGGATAAAGCCAATCTGATTTAAAAGCGATCACCAACACTTTAGCCTTTACGCCTCTGATAGCTTCTTCAAATGGCTTGTCCCCTCCGGCATCAAAATTATCCATAGCCTTGGTAATATAAAGATAGGAGTTAGCGTCAAATCTTTTGACAAAATTATCCCCGTGATAATGCAGGTAGCCTTCTACCTCAAAATCCGCCGCCGTGAATTTAAACGGCTCCTGATTTTGTTTTTTCTGCCTGCCAAACTTAGCTGCCATCGAAATATCGCTCATATAGGTAATATGTCCAAACATCCTGGCGACTGCCAAACCTTTTACCGGAAGGCTCCCCCCGTAATAATCGCCTGATTTCCAGTTAGAATCCGACATGATCGCCTGCCTGCCGACTTCATTAAAAGCGATCTGCTGCGGAGAATGCCGGATAGCTGTTGCAATCGGAATAACACTGGATATTTTATCCGGATAAGCTCTCAACCAGGCCAGGGCCTGCATACCCCCCATTGAGCCGCCAACTACGGATAATAATTTATCTATACCTAAGTAATCCACCAGTAATTTCTGGCATTTGACCATATCAAAAATGCTGATCTGAGGAAAATCAAGGGCATAAGGATTACCGGTATCAGGGTTTATGCTCGAAGGCCCGGTTGTACCTTTGCATCCGCCTAAAACATTAGAACAAATCACAAAATATTTATCTGTGTCAAAGGCTTTTCCCGGACCGATCAACGCATCCCACCATCCCGGATTCTTTTCATCCGAATGAAACCCGGCTGCATGGGCATCTCCGGAAAGCGCGTGGAGCACAAGGATGGCATTTGTTTTTTTTTGGTTAAGCTCTCCATAGGTCTCATAAGCTATTGAGAGCGGACCAATTTTTTTATTGTTTTCCAGGGTCAGCTTTTCTTTACAAGCGTAATATTTGGTCTCAACTATCCCGATACTTTTTTTCGGTGTCATTTTTTAGGCATCCTGGAAAAGCCATGTAGTAAGATACCTCTCCCCTGAATCAGGAAGGATCACTACAATAGTTTTTCCTTTATTTTCATTACGCTTAGCTACTTCTAATGCGGCCCAAAGAGCAGCTCCGCTTGAGATTCCGACTAGTATGCCATCGGATTTAGCCAGTTTGCGGGCAATTTCTCCGGCATCTTCATTAGTTACCCGGATAACTTCATCAATTATACCCTTATTTAAAACCTGAGGCACAAACCCGGCTCCGATCCCCTGGATCTTATGCGCGCCCGGTTTTCCTCCGGACAATACTGGCGAGGCATCCGGCTCAACAGCGATTACTTTAAAATCAGGATTTCTTTTTTTAAACACTTCTGCAATACCGGTTATCGTCCCACCAGTGCCTACACCGGCAACAAGGATATCAACTTTACCGTCAGTATCACCCCAGATCTCTTCCGCGGTAGTTTTACGGTGTATTGCCGGATTATCCGGGTTATTGAATTGCTGAGGTATAAAACTGCTGGGAGTAATCTTGGCTAACTCTTCGGCCTTGTCCACAGCCCCTTTCATGCCTTTTGAGCCATCAGTTAAAATCAGCTCCGCTCCCAGGATCTTAAGCAATTGCCTGCGCTCAATACTCATGGTTTCGGGCATAGTCAGCATAAGCCTGTAGCCTTTTGCCGCAGCCACAAAAGCCAGTGCGATCCCGGTGTTGCCACTGGTAGGCTCAATAATAATGTCGCCTTCTTTTAACTCTCCCCTTTTCTCCGCTTCCTCTATCATCGCCACTCCGATGCGGTCTTTAACACTGGAAAGAGGGTTAAATGATTCTACTTTAGCTAAAATAACCGCATCTATGCCTTTGGCAATACGATTTAATTTCACTAAAGGAGTATTGCCTATTGTTTTAGTAATATCAGTAAATATCCTGGCCATTATATTCCTCCATACCATTCTCTCCGCTCCATAGATGGGCTGCGCCTACGGGGTGGATTAAGGTTAACCTAATGCCTGCTCAATATCTGCAATAATATCATCTATATGCTCAATACCAATTGATAGCCGGATGAAATCCGGGGTTACTCCGGTTGCCAACTGCTCCTCAGATGAAAGCTGCTGATGAGTAGTGGTTGCCGGATGTATGGCTAAAGTTTTAGCATCCCCTACATTAGCCAGATGCGATATCAATTGTAAAGAATCAATAAATTTCTTACCGGCTTCTAATCCGCCTTTGATTCCAAAGCCAAGGATAGCGCCTGCTCCTTTAGGCAGGTATTTTTTTACCTTTTCCTTTTGCGGGCTATCATCCAATCCCGGATAATTAACCCAACAGACCTTAGGATGTTTTTTCAGGTATTTAGCAACCGCGAGCGCGTTTTCGCAGTGCCGTGGCATTCTCAGGTGCAATGTCTCAAGGCCCTGCAAGAATAAAAAAGAATTAAAAGGAGATAGTGCCGACCCCAAGTCTCTTAACAAAGCGACCCTGGCTTTGATTATATAGGCGATATTACCCAGAGGTTTAAGGGCCTCGACAAAATTAATTCCGTGATAACTTGGTTCGGGTTCCGCAATCAATGGAAACTTACCATTGGTCCAGTCAAATTTTCCTGAATCAACTATTAACCCTCCCAAAGAAGTACCGTGGCCGCCGATAAATTTGGTGGCGGAATAAACTATAATATCCACTCCATAATCGATCGGACGCAGCAGGTATGGCGAAACCGTATTATCCAAAACAAATGGTATGGCGTTAATATGAGCGACTTTTGAAATCCCTTCTAAATCAGCTACATCAAGCTTAGGGTTTCCGATTGATTCGGCATATATAGCTTTGGTTTTCGGAGTAATTGCTTTTTGCAAAGCTGATAGATCGTTTGATTTTACAAAATTGACCTTTATGCCCAAACGTTTAAAGGTATAATGAAACAGATTATATGTCCCCCCGTAGAGGTTATCCGCTGATACTATCTCATCCCCGGCCTGGGCAATGTTTAAAAGCGCCAGGGTTATCGCTGCCTGTCCGCTGGATACTGCCAAAGCCCCGATTGCGCCGTCCAAGGCAGCCACCCTTTTTTCCAAAACATCAGTCGTAGGATTCATCAGGCGGGTATAAATATTGCCGAATTCCTTTAGCCCGAAAAGGTTTGCCGCATGCTCGGTGCTTTTGAATTGATATGAAGTAGTTTGATATATAGGTACTGCCCGGGAACCTGTAGTCGGATCAGCCTCCTGTCCACCGTGCAATGCCAGCGTCTCGATCTTTAGTTTACTGTCAATCTTGCTCATTTTTTTTGCTCCTTTTATTAAATAATGTCGATTAGAAAACTCACCTCTTACTTATATAGAATAAGCTAAGGCCTGCTTTGAAGAACCCGCCTGCGAAACCAAATCTTCAAAAGTTACGTTATCAATAATATCGGATATGGCCTTTGAAACCTTATACCACATCCCCTTAAACACACAATGGTTCAGGTCAAGACAATTAGAATATTTTTTATCAATGCAGGAGATCGGCTCTATAGGGCCGTCAATGAACCTAATTACCTCTCCTGCGGTTATCTGGCCAGGAGGGCGGGATAATAAATAACCTCCAACCTTGCCTCGCCTGCTCTGCACGAACCCCCCCTTTTTTAAAACCAGCAGAACTTGCTCTAAAAATTTTATCGGGGCGTCTATGTGTTTAGCAATATCATGGATAGTGACTAAATCCTGGCCATAATTTAAGGCTAGATCCAGTACTGCCTTTAAAGCATAGTCTCCTTTATAAGTAATTTTCATATATCTCCTTTGTCTATTATCTCTATCAACTTAGTAGAGTATAGAACATTTATAATTAATTGTCAAGTAAGATCTTCAAAGATTTTTTTACGGTGTTTTAATTATCTACAGAGTGGCTTTCTTTCGCGGAAAAGCACTATCCCAGCGAAAGATTATGAAATTGTACAAGAGGTAAAGCTTAACAATAATCTAACCTAAGACTTAACTAATTTCTAACTACTACATAACTATGGCCTTTGATATGAGTAAGATAAATACGATCTATACCTACGTGGTCATTAGCTCCATAACTTAAGTTGAGCCCAGTATCCATCTCCCCAGGATTTATTGATTCAATGGCATTAATAAAATTTTCTCGGGTTAGATTCTTTCCCGCGCGCATTAACCCTTCAACTAAAATCATCCCATTTATAAATCCTTCTAAACTCACAAAATTGGCGGAATCGTCAGGATAATATTTCTTTAGGTACTCCACATATTTCTTAATGACTGGTAACTGCGCATACCCTGGGTCTGTATAAGGTGGCACTACCTGGCTTACCATAACATTAGCGTTATCCTGGCCTAATTCCTGGGCAAATGTCTCAGGACCAACAAAGGATACGGTATGAAAGAAGGTTTTGGTTAAGCCGGCTTTCTTTGCTTCTTTTACAAACTTCGCCAAAGGAGAATACGTCCCCACCATTACCACTGCGTCAGGATTAGCCTTCACAATTTTTTTCAATCCCTCTTCGATATTAAGCGTGTTTCTTTCAAAACTCCCATATGCTCTAGGAGTCATTCCGTATTTTTCTAGAGCAATTTCTGTTCCCTTTTTCACTGCCTCGCCAAAAGCATCATTTTGATAGAATACCGCAATTTTCTTAAAGTCTAATTGTTTGATAAATATATCAACTGCAGCGCTAGTTTCTTGATAATAAGACCCTCGGATATGGATGTTGTAGCGGTTAAATGGTGTACGCAGCGCCTCAGCGCCGGTAAAAAATCCCACCAAAGGAACTTTAGCATTTGTCCATAAAGGTTGAGCCTTTACGGATGTAGGCGTTCCCACATAACTGGTAAGCGCAAAAACCTTATCTTCGTTAATCAATTTTTGAGTATTCTGCACGCAAGAAAGCGGATCATAACCATCGTTATAAAAGATTACTTTAATTTTTCTACCATTTACTCCACCCTCATCATTTACATAATTTATGTAGGCCATTAATCCATGGGAAGTCTGAATCCCAAGCTCCTTTGGCCCGGATTCTAATGCTAAAGAAGAACCGAACAGAATCTCAGTATCAGTAATCCCTGGATCAGCGGCTAAAACAGGCATTACCAATCCCATTACCAAACAAGCACCAATAATTAGCTTAACGAATCCTCTCATCTAACATCCCTCCCATCTTTATTTGTTCATACCAAATTTAATTTATTATATC
>JAHKAP010000032.1 GCA_018825985.1 Candidatus Omnitrophota bacterium | reverse complement strand
CACTCTCCGCCACTGAAATATCCTGAGAGCGGGACTTAGCCACTTCGTGGTTTTCCCGCTAAAAAGAGCGGGATTTCGCTAAACTGTTTTATTGCGGTGCTCATAAATCCACTCTTTGCCACTAAAATATATCGATGCTGGAGGAAAAAATAGCCGAACAAAGATCCGGAGGAATTACTATTTTCAGCTGGTTGATAATCGTCGGTTCAAGTATTGGCCTAATAGCCAATTTCAGCCCCAAACCGCTCAATCCTGCTATTTCCGTCTATTTCAACTTTATCATTCTACCTCTTTCAATTATAGCAGCGATTAATCTGCTAAAACTTAAGAATTGGCCCCGAATTATAATAATAATCATTAGTATATTAACCGCAACTGAAACCGGATTGTCATTTTCTTTTGTATTTAAAAAATTCGTTTTTGCATATGGGTAATCCGCTAGGTTTTTTTGCTTATACTTATATTTTCGTCTATGGGGTTTAATTTCGCGGCGATCTATTTCTTCACCCGCGAGAAGATAAAAAGGCAATTCCGGTAAAATGATTGCTCATGAAAAAAGGTAATAGGTCCGAAGGCCAAAAGTAATCAAGCCTAAGCCGGTGAAGAAGAGAAATAAAAAAATCACGCCGGTCTTATAAAAAATAGGGCAGATTTTAATACTGGCCCTATTTTTTATCATTGAAACCTGGATTTTACATGCTAATATATAGCTATGCTGATTGATAAAGTTAAAACAACTATTAAAAAATACGGCCTTTTTTGCAAGGGCGATACGGTTGTGATCGGGGTATCCGGGGGGCCAGATTCAGTTACCCTGCTTTGGGTCATCAATACCATGAAAAAAGATTTTAATCTTAAATTACACGTAGTCCACGTCGATCATAAACTGCGCCCGGATTCGGGAAAGGACAGGGAATTCGTGGTTAAATTAACCAAAAAAATGAAAATTCCCATGACCGTAGAAACTATACATATTAAGAAATTGTCTTTGAAAGGTTCTTTGGAGGAAATTGCCAGGAACGCCAGGCTGGGAGCCTTATTCCAGGTAGCTAAAAAAATAAAAGCCGATAAGATCGCCCTGGGCCACAACCTGGATGACCAAGCAGAGACACTTTTAATGCGTATTTTACGCGGCTCAGGGTTATACGGTTTATCCGGCATATTGCCTAAGAGAAAATTCGCCGGGTTTATAGTTATCCGGCCGTTAATCGAAATAAAGCGCAGGGAGATAGAAATGTTTTTAAAAAAAAGGGGGATTAAGGCAAGGATCGATAAGACCAATTCAGAAGATATTTTTTTCCGGAATAAGATCCGTAACTGTCTTATTCCGTTGTTAGAGAAGGAGTACTCCGGAAACCTGAAAGAGATTCTATCAAATATGGCAGAAAATATAGGATATGATTACGATTATCTCCTTAAAATCAGTAATAAACATTTGAGCCGATCCGGCAACATGGTAAATATTGAGAAATTTATAAGACTTCATCCGTCAATCAGGCGTTTAGTGCTCAGGTCAATTATTTCCAGGGTCAAAGGGGATACCCGCTCTATTACCTTCCGGCATATCCGGGAGCTAGAGGACCTGATTATAAACCGGCCAATAAATTCCATAGTTGACCTGCCTAAGAATGTATCCGCAGTTAAAAAGAAAAAAAGCCTCGTATTTTACCGTAGAAATACTCAATAAATACTTGATTTTATAGGTGTTTAAAGCTATAATTAAAAGTCTAAATCAAAGATATGAAAGGAATAAATAATGGCCAATAATCGCAATAAACTCAACAAGAATAAATTACCAAAACGCATTCCTTTTGGATGGGTTGTTCTCACTATGGTAGTGTTTTATTTGTTTGCCGGATTATTAAAATACCCTCAAACGCAAGCACCCAAAGATATCCCTTACAGTGAATTTTATAGTGTATTGAAAAATTACCCAGATAAGATAAAATCGTTAGCCAAAATCGAAACTCTTCTCGAAGGCGAATATACCGACAGTTCGAAGTTTAGGGTGCTTATCCCGGAAGGTGACACCGAATTACTTAATTTGATCCGTCAGAATGTCAAATATTTTGAAGTTAAGCCGCCGCGTACCTTTTTGGCCAGTCTATTATTTAATTTTGGCCCGGTGCTTTTATTCATTATTATTTGGTGGTTAATGGCTTCAAGGGGAGAACAATTAGGTAATCGGGTTATGTCTTTTGGAAAAATCCGCCCAAAGATTCAAACCGAAAAAGACGAAAAAATAACCTTTAATGATGTTGCCGGAGTTGATGAAGCTAAAGAAGAACTTAAAGAAGTAATTGAATTTCTTAAGGACCCTAAAAAATTCCAGGCATTGGGAGGGAAAATTCCTAAAGGAGTTTTGCTTGTCGGCGCCCCGGGGACAGGTAAAACTCTTTTAGCCAAAGCGGTTGCCGGCGAAGCCGGAGTGCCTTTTTATTCCATCAGTGGATCTGATTTTGTCGAGATGTTTGTGGGAGTGGGAGCCAGCCGAGTAAGAGACCTCTTTGATCAAGGAAGAAAAGCCGCCAAGATTTCCGGAAAAGGGGCGATAATTTTTATCGACGAAATCGATGCTGTTGGCCGCCTGCGTTTTTCCGGAATAGGCGGCGGTCATGATGAAAGAGAACAAACTCTAAACGCGCTCTTAGTGGAAATGGATGGTTTTAACACCGAACAGGGGCTTATCCTGGTAGCAGCGACTAACCGGCCGGATACGCTGGATCCGGCAATCCTGCGTCCCGGTAGATTTGACCGCCATATAGTGGTAAACCTTCCTGATATAAAGGGCCGTGAAGAAATATTAAAAGTACATACCCGCAAAATAAAATTAGAACCGACAGTAGACCTAAAATCGATCGCTTCCCAGACTCCTGGATTTTCAGGAGCGGATATCGCTAATCTTTGCAATGAAGCAGCCTTGGTTGCTGCCAGACATGGTAAAAAAGCCGTAGACAAGCAAGATTTCGAGAAATCCATTGAAAGAGTGCTTATGGGCCCCGAAAAAAAGAGCCGGATAATCTCCAAAAAAGAAAAAGAGATCACTGCGCTTCATGAGTCCGGTCATGCGCTTCTGTCTTTGCTTTTACCAGAAGTAAATCCTTTAAAAAAGGTCTCCATTATCCCCCGCGGGCTTGCCGGAGGATATACTTTCACTCCGCCGCTTGAAGACAGGCATTACTGGACTAAAACCGAATTAATCGCCGAGATCATAATGATGCTCGGAGGAAGGGCTTCAGAAGAACTCACTTTAAGCGAAGTTACTACCGGCGCCCAAAATGACCTGGAAGTAGCTACTCATATGGCCAGAAAAATGGTCTGTCAGTTTGGGATGTCGGAGAAGATGGGTAACTTAACATTAGGTAAGCGAGAAGGAATGGTGTTCTTAGGCCGGGATATGATGGAAGAGAGGAATTACTCTGACGCAACGGCCCGCCAGATCGATGAAGAAGTTAAGAGCATAATTGACGACGCATATTTGAAAGCTAAGGTTTTATTGAAAGGTAGTTTGGATAAATTAAAAACGCTTTCCAACGCCTTGTTGGAAAAAGAAGTGCTGGATGGAGAAGAAGTAAAACTTATGCTGGGAATAGAAAAAAAAGATCTGACTTAAAACCGTAATCAGAAAAAAAGTTTATGCGTATAATCCAAGGGTGCAGCGCTATAGATCTAAAAAAAATGCTTCAGGGGATAAAGGTCGATCCCTGCGGAATAAATATTATGCAGCCCAAAGCCTCTTTTTACCTGGTGAAGCTTAGTTCGTTAGCCTGTATAGCCGCGAATATATTAAAACAGGAAATGCTTTCCCTTGGTGGTGATGCTGCGGTTGCCAGGGATACTATCAGCGCAAAGATAAAAACTACAGACTGCCTTTTAATGGCAAACCTGGCTCAACTCAAGCGCCTAAATCAAAAATTAAAGCATCAGCCATTCGGTTTAAATAAAATCGCTAAAGATCTGGCCCTGGCTTTGGAAAATTACCGTAAAGATAGATTTATCCTGGACCTGGGTAAACATAAATTGAGTTTATCCCTGAGGACTCATATCATGGGCATAGTTAATATAACTACGGATTCATTCAGCGGGGACGGATTATACAGTATAGTAAAAAACCCCTGCCAGCCTGCGAGGCAGAAAGAGGCAATACTAAAAAGTATCCTGGAGTACGCCCAAAAACTGGCTAAAGATGGAGCGGATATTATTGATATCGGCGGAGAATCCAGCCGGCCAGGAGCAAAACAAATTTCTTGCAAAGAAGAGCTTGCCCGGGTAATCCCGGCAATAAGAAAACTAGTAAAGAATATCCGCCTTCCTATATCCATAGATACCTATAAACCCGAAGTCGCTGAACAGGCATTAGACAACGGAGCTGTTATCATTAATGATATAACCGGCCTTAAGAATAAAAAAATGCTGAAGGTTGCTGTTAAATATAATGCAGCGGTCATTGTAATGCATATGCAGGGTACGCCAAGGACAATGCAAACTAAACCTTATTATGTATCTTTAATCGATGATATTATCGATTTTTTAAGTTCCGCTGTAAGCAGGGCACTGGAAGCCGGGATTAATAGAGACAAGATCATAATCGATCCGGGCATAGGTTTTGGGAAAACACTTGAACACAACCTGGAAATATTGAAAAGGTTAAGCGATTTTAAAATCCTGGGACTGCCTGTATTGGTCGGGGCATCGCGAAAATCATTCATAGGAAAGATCCTGGGCACCCAGCCTAAAGACAGATTGTTCGGCACAATATCCAGCTGTATCCTGGCTAGTATAAACGGAGCTAATATATTAAGGGTCCATGATGTCCGAGAGGTGAGGGATGCCTTAAGGCTCAGCGATAGGATACTAAAACAATGACTTTGTATCTCTGGAAACCAATAATTGAAATCACCATACTCTGGTTCATGATCTATAATATACTGCGATTCTTTGAAGGAACCAGGGCCTTATATGTTTTTCGGGGCATAATCACCATTCTGGCGGCATTTTTTTTATTCCAAAAACTTGACCTGCAGGTATTGAATTGGCTATTGAATAAACTTTTTGGAATATCTGTCATAGCTATTTTAGTAATCTTTCATACCGAGATAAGACAAGGATTGGCTAAATTAGGGCGCGGGCGATTGTTTATGGTCCAGTTAAAAGAAGAAGAACTGGATCAGATACTGCGCGAATTAGCCGACGCTACCGAAAATCTGTGTAAAGAAAAAATCGGAGGTCTTATCGTAATCGAGAATAAGGATACTTTAAAAGCTTATCTCGAAAACGGCGTACTTATTGACGCTAAAATATCTTCTGACCTGATCCAGGCGATATTTACCCCCAATAATCCCTTACATGACGGAGGATTGATTATACAAGCAGGAAGGATTATGGTCGCGGGGTGCTTATTTCCTTTAATCCAGACCCAGGAATTAAGCCGCGTATATGGAACAAGGCATCGGGCCGCATTAGGCTTAAGCGAAGAGACCGACGCTATAATAATCGTAGTTTCTGAAGAACGCAGAGATATATCAGTAGTATACAAGTCAAAATTATATAAAGACCTGGGCAAGGAAGAAATGGCCTCCAAGATTAAAGAAATGATTAAACTTAGTAAGTAAAATGCTTGAGAAAATATTACATTTTTTTTCATATAAATACTGGTTAAAGATAGTCAGTTTGGTGCTGGCAATATTAACCTGGTTATATATTTCCGGAGAAATAAAAAGGATCAATTACTAAAATGAAGAAGCTGGGCGTAAATATTGACCATGTAGCTACTTTGCGCCAGGCCCGCGGCGGCTTAGAGCCTGATCCGGTATTGGCGGCGTTAGTATGCGAAATGGCCGGCGCGGATAGTATTGTGGCGCATCTAAGAGAGGATCGCCGGCATATTAATGAAAGGGATATCCGCATTCTAAAACAAACCCTTAAAACTAAACTTAACTTAGAGATGTCGATTGCTGAAGAGATTGTTAAGATCGCCTGCGCAGTCGAGCCTTATCAGGCAACATTGGTTCCGGAAAAGCGGAAAGAATTAACTACTGAGGGCGGATTAAATACGGTCGTTTATTTCAATAAGATTAAATGCGCCTGCTCTAAATTAGAAAATCAAGGTATCTTAGTCAGCCTTTTTATCGACCCGGACAAAAAACAGATCGATGCCGCCTGTAAACTGGGAGTAAGAAGAATCGAGCTTCATACCGGAAAATACGCGGGCTCTAAAAATGAAAACGAACAAAAGATATACCTGGAAGAGTTACGCACAGCTGCGGATTACGCTAAAGCTAAAAATTTAAGGGTATTTGCCGGGCATGGTTTAAATTACCAAAATGTAAAACAGATTGCCGGGATAGAAGAAATCGAAGAATTGAACATCGGCCATTCCATTATCTGCCAAGCAGTAATAACTGGTTTGAAACAAGCTGTTCGCCAAATGAAAGCGTTAATATGATAATTGGTACTGGAGTGGACATAACCGAAGTTAGCCGTTTAAAACAAGCCGTAAACAAATGGGGTGGTAGTTTTTTAAACCGGGTTTTTACGGATAAAGAGCTAGCGAACGCTAAAACCCACGTAAACTTTTTCCAGCATCTGGCCGGGAGATTTGCGGCCAAAGAAGCGGTATTTAAAGCCTTGGGTCAGGCCGATCTCCTATGGAAAGATGTCCAGATTTTAAATGATGCCCAAGGTAAACCTTATTGTTCGATATTGAACGATAAAGCTAAAAATAAAGATATTCACATATCAATTTCCCACGTCAAAAGTTATGCGGTTGCCAACGCTATTGTCGCGAAGAAAAGCTGATACCTATAAAGGGGATTTCGGCCATATATTTGTTTTAGCGGGTTCTTTGAAATATTCAGGAGCGGGCGTGTTATGCGCCGAAGCGGCTTTGCGAAGCGGCGCCGGCCTGGTAACATTAGGCGTACCTAAAGGAATAGCTAAGGCTATAATTAGAATTAAAGCTAAAGAAATAATGCTATTGCCTCTGCCTGAAAACAAGGACAACACATTCGCCTTATCAGGATACCCCGAGATTTGTGAATTTGCCTCCGGGATCGATGTTTTAGCTGTAGGCCCGGGCATTGACCGGAATAAAACTACCCAGGCCCTAATCCGCAAAATTGTATCTAAAATTAATAAGCCAATGGTAGTTGACGCGGATGGATTAAACGCGTTGGTCGGACATCTGAATATATTGCAGGACGCCTGCCTGCCGGGCAGGCAAGTGAGGGTTTTAACACCGCATACTGGCGAAATGGCCAGGCTCTCGGGAAAAAACATAGGAGCGGTCCAAAAAAATAGAAAAGAGATTGCCATAAAGCTAAGTTCTGATTATAATACAACCGTCGTTTTAAAAGGCCGAAATACCGTAGTGGCGGACCAAAATGGTAAATTTTATCTTAATAAAACCGGAAATCCGGGCATGGCTACAGCCGGAAGCGGGGATGTGTTAACCGGAATGATCGCGGCTTTTTTAGGCCAGGGTTTAACAGCATTTCAAGCTGCTAAATTCGGGGTTTATTTACACGGCCTGGCCGCAGATATGGCAACCAGAGATAAAACCCAGATGGCCATGATCGCTTCGGATATCATAACTTATATCCCTGCGGCAATTAAAAAATGCAGTTAGCGCCGGCTTAGCTCAGTTGGTAGAGCGTCTGTTTTGTAAACAGATGGTCGGGGGTTCAATTCCTCTAGCCGGCTTTAAATTAACTAAAAATGAAAAATACATTAACAATATTTTATGGGCAGGTACCCAAGTGGCTAAAGGGGACAGACTGTAAATCTGTTGCACTTCGTGCTTCGGGGGTTCGAAACCCTCCCTGCCCATAAATAAATTTTAGCGTCAAAAAACAAAATATTGCTGACCAAAAGGTGTTGGGGCGTGCCCCGCCCTTTTGGCAAATACTTAGATAATACCTTTTACCAAAAGTGCGGGGCGTGGCTCAGTTTGGCTAGAGCGCTTGAATGGGGTTCAAGAGGTCACAGGTTCAAGTCCTGTCGCCCCGAATAAATTAGGATCAGATGGAATCAATCCACGTGGTAATTAAGTAACTAGTCACAGGTTTCCCGCTATGCGCAAAAGTTCTCAAGCGGGATTTCGCCACGAGTAGTTGATTGGGGTGGCTCATCAAGTCCTGTCGCCCCGAATAAATTAGGATCAGATGGAATCAATCCACGTGGTAATTAAGT
>JAHKAP010000031.1 GCA_018825985.1 Candidatus Omnitrophota bacterium | reverse complement strand
ACCTTGGCAGTTAGCCAAGGAGAAAAAACCTGATTTAGATAAACGGCTATTGATGACTCCTGCTGTTGACCTGGATTTACTGCTTAACTATTATCTTACTTTTTTTGCTCAAGGGGGTAAGAATGTGTTGACCGATCCCTAGTATTTATGGGGTCAGAATTATTTTTTTTAGCAAGTAGAATTAAGAAAAAATAATTCTGACCCCATTTACTGACCCCATTTATTCTTTGACTTAGAACGTAATAAAATATACAATATCCGCATGCTTAAAATCGGAAACCTGAAATTGAAATCGAATTTGATCCTGGCCCCGATGTCCGGGATCACTGATCTGCCGTATCGTTTGCTTAACCGCAGGTTTGGCTGTGAAATGGCTTTTGTGGAGATGCTTAATGTCCGATCCATAAGCTATAAGAGCCGTAAGACCCACCAGATGCTCGCGAGCGATCCTAAAGATAAGCCTTTGGGAGTGCAATTATTGGGTAATGACCCTAAATTTATCTTAAAAGCAATGGAGACCATCATCAAGTATAAATTCGCTTGCCTGGATTTTAATGCCGCCTGCCCGGAGAGAAAAGTGGTGCGCAGGGGCGAGGGAGCGAGCTTGCTTAAAGACCCCCGGAAATTAAGCAGCCTTTTAAAAATACTGGTTCAGGAATCTCCTTATCCGGTTACGGTTAAGATACGTTCAGGCTGGGATAAACATTCGGTTAATGCCAAAGAAACAGCCCTTTATTGCCAGGATGCCGGGATAAAGGCTTTGTTTATTCATGGCCGGACCAGGGAGCAGGGGTATTCCGGCCAGGTTGATTATACAATTATCCGGGAAGTTAAAAAAGCTTTAGATATTCCGGTGATTGCCAGCGGAGATATTTTGTCGGCAGAACTTGCTAAACGGATGTTTGATGAAACCGCCTGCGACGGGATCTTGATTGCCCGGGGGAGTTTTGGAAATCCCTGGATATTCCGGGAGATAGAAGAATATATAAAAAAAGGGAAGATAATCCCTAAGCCTGAAGCTGCAGAAGTAGCCAAGGTTATGCGGGGTCATTTTAAGGCCTGTTTGGATTTTTATGACCAGAGGACCGCGATCGCGGTATTCCGTAAGTTTTTCAGTTGGTATACTAAGGGCCGGAGTAGGACCAGACCCTTAAGGGAAAAGGCTTGTCAGGCTAAGACTCCTGAAGGGATGTTGGAGGTAATTGAAGAATTTCATAGAAACCAGAAATAAGTTGTAGTATAATCATGTTAATGGTAAAAAGAATAGTTTTTTTATTTTTGGTAATCGTTTTGTTTGGGGTAGGCAGTGTATTTGCCGAGACCACAATTAAGGCCGAGGTCGACAAGGCCAGCCTTACTACGAACGACATCCTGACTTATAAAATTATCATTACTTCCTCGGAAAAATATCTCTCCCAGCAGCCTGAGGTATCTAAATTTGACGGTTTTAATGTGATCTCCCAGGCTCAATCGTCAACTGTCTCAATGGTCAAAAGCGAAGTGAAAACTATTTTAGTATATGCTTTTATCCTGGCCCCGCAGTCTGCTGGTAAATTTAAGATCGCTCCGGCGGTTATTAAAGTAAAGAATAAGTCTATATCTTCGCAGGCTTTTGAAATAGAAGTTACTCAAGGTTCAGGTGAACCAAAAAAAGAAGAAGAGCCTTCAGAGCCGGAAAATGAGCCTGAACGCTCTAGTCCAGAATCTCTTCCCGGATCAGCGGATCAGCTTCAAATCACCCTTTAATGGAAAGACCGCAGGAAATCCCTATCCAATATCTTAAAGGCATTGGCCCGAAAAGAGCTAAATTATTTGAGAATTTAGGTATTCGCACCATAGAAGATATTCTTTATTATTTTCCCCGCCGCTATGAAGACCGGAGTAAATTCGTTTCTATTTCCAAATTAAAAGAGGGCGTTGTCCAGGCTGTTAAAGCCAGGATTAAGGCTTTAGGCGAAAGGCATTCTTGGAGGAAGATTAGGTTTAACATTCTTGAGATCGCCGTGGCTGATGATACCGGACAGCTGCGCTGCGTATTCTTCAACCAGGGATATTTAAGGGAATATTTCAAGCCTGATGTTAGGTTGATTTTATATGGCAAGGTTGAGCGTTACGCCGGGAACCTGCAGATGAGTTCTCCTGAGTTCGAAATTATTACCAATGAAGGGGACGAGTCCCTGAATAGCGGGAGGATCGTTCCGGTATATTCTCTTCCTCAAGGTTTAAACCAACGCCTGATACGTAAAGTCATTAAAAAAGCCCTGGATGAATATCTGCCGGTCTTAAATGACTTCCTTCCTTATAACGTTAGATCGAGGAATAATCTTTTAAATTTAGCTAAGAGCTTAATCAATATTCATTATCCGCAAGACCAGGTCCTGCAAAAAGAAGCTTATAAACGGCTCTCTTTTGAGGAATTCTTTATTTTTCAGGTTCCTCTGGCCTTAAGGAAGATTAAAAAAAAGGAACTGCCGGGTATAGCCCATAAGACAGAAGGCAAGCTCTTCAATAATTTTATTGCCGGTTTGCCGTTTAAATTAACCGCATCCCAGGAAAAAGTAATCGCTGAGATCAAATCCGATATGGCCAGGCCGGCTATAATGCAGCGGCTCCTGCAGGGGGATGTGGGTTCAGGAAAGACCGTGGTAGCAATGGCCGCCGCATTTATTGCCATTCAGGGAGGATACCAGGTTGCCTTTATGGTTCCGACGGAGATTTTAGCCCAGCAGCATTATGACAAGATAAATTCAGGGTTAAGTGTTAAGGGATCAGATTTAGATAAGATTAAAGTAGTGTTATTAACCGGCGGGTTAAATTACCAGGAAAAGAACAGGATTTATGCCCAGATTAGAAAAGGCGAGATCAACCTGATAATCGGCACTCATTCTTTATTGGAGGAGAAAGTTAATTTCAGCAGATTGGGATTGGTGGTGATTGATGAGCAGCATAAATTCGGAGTAGGGCAGAGGTCGTTATTACCGCAAAAAGGCCTAAAGCCCGATGTGCTGATTATGACTGCTACGCCGATTCCCCGGACATTAGCCATTACTCTTTACGGCGATTTAGATGTTTCGGTTATCAATGAGCTTCCCGCGGGCAGGATTGGGATTAAGACTTTATCTTTTAAACAGGAAGATAAGAAGCAGGCTTATGAAATAGCCAGGCAGCGGGTAAAACAAGGGGATCAGGTTTATATAATCTATCCGGTTATCGATGACTCTGATGCTTTAGATATTGCCGGAGCCAAGAAAATGTATGAACAGCTTAAGAATTTTGAGTTCCGGGGATTAAGGCTGGGGCTTATCCATGGCAGGTTAAAAGAAAAGGAACAGCAGGATTTGATGAATAAATTCAAGGATGTAGAACTGGATATACTTGTGGCGACAACTATTTTAGAAGTGGGGATTGATATCCCCAATGCCACTTGTATGATAATCGAGCATGCCGAGCGTTTTGGTTTAAGCCAACTGCATCAGTTAAGAGGCAGGGTCGGCCGGGGTTCAAAAGAGTCTTTTTGTATTTTAGTTTCGGATGCGCCTACTGAAGAGGCAAAACAGCGTCTTGAGGCAATGGTAAAATATAGCGATGGTTTCCGGATCGCTGAAGAAGACCTGAAGATCAGGGGGCCGGGAGAATTTTTTGGCCAGAGGCAGCATGGCCTGACTGAATTAAGGATAGCTAATCCTTTGACTCAGATGCAGCTATTAAAAAAGGCCAGGGAAGAGGCTGTAAAATTGGTTGAAGCAGACCGGGAATTAAAAGAGAAGGCGAATTCAGGGCTTAAAGAAAAAATATTGCAAAGGTTCCCGGAATATGAGAAATTAATGGTAGTTTAATATAAATAGGGACAGCGACTATTTTCTGTCTCCCATTTAAAAAATAGTCGCTGTCCCTAATAAAATTATGCGTATAACGACTGGTAAATATAAAGGCAGGATCATTTGGTCTCCTAAGGGCATAAGGCCGACTGAGGATAGGGTGAGGAAGGCATTATTTGATATTCTGGGAGATATAGAAGGCCTGTCTTTTCTGGAGATATTCGCCGGTTCCGGGGCAGTTGGTTTTGAGGCAATATCCAGGGGAGTAAAGGAACTGACCCTGGTTGAATATAACCGCGATTGCCTAAGGGCGATCAATAAGAATATCGAATCTTTAAAGGAAAGGGCCTGTGAACTTTATGAGCAGGAAGCTGATGAAGCTATAAGGACCCTGGGTAAAGAGAATAAGAAATTCGATATCATATTTCTGGACCCGCCTTATTATCAGGGCCTCGCTCGTCGGACCGGGCCAGGATCAATGGATCATAATATTAAGGAGCCACTGTCAAAAAAAACCTTGCAAACCCTGGAGGCTTATGATATATTGACCCTCTATGGCATTATAGCCATCCAACATTCTAAGAAAGAAAATCTCCCTAAGGAATCTGGTAATTTGGCATTAGTCAAACAGGCTAAATACGCCGATACCCTGCTTTCATTCTATAGGAAAAAGGAGAATTTGGTTAATGGGTAATCTAAGGTATTTACAGAAGGCTATTTACCCGGGCAGTTTTGACCCGGTTACTCTCGGGCATATCGATATCATTAAAAGGGCCAAAGAGATATTCCCGGAATTGATCGTAGCAGTAGCTCATAACCCGCAGAAAAAACCTTTGTTCAGCGTTTCTGAAAGGGTGAGGATGCTAAAGAAAGCCACTGCGCTGATAAAAGGGGTGAAGGTAACGGATTTTTCCGGTCTGGTGGTTGATTATGCCCGCCGGCAGAAAGTCAATGTATTGATCCGGGGATTAAGGATGATTTCTGATTTTGAATATGAATTCCAGATGGCCCTGACCAACCGTAAAATAGCCGGCAGTATCGAGACAATTTTTTTAATGCCCAATGAATCCTATAGCTATATTTCCTCCAAGCTTTTAAAAGAAGTGGGTTTTATGGGCGGAGATCTATCTTGTTTTGTCCCGCCTTATGTGGAAAAAGCCATGAAAATAAAATTGCATGAAGATAAATGTAGGCCAGGTATCTGCTGACGGATTAGCCTTTGAAGATAAGATTGATCCGGCGAGCCTGGATCTGGATACGGGCCTGGTTGAATTTCTGGAGCCGATCCGGGCAAAAGCCGAAGTTTACAAGATCACTAACGCTTTAAGCGTTAACCTTAAGCTAAGTTCGCGGATAGGTTTTACCTGCGGCCGCTGCCTGGAAGATTTTAAGGAAGATTATCGCAAAGACATCCAGTTGAATTATTCCCTGGATAGTTCTCAACAATATTTAGATCTGGACCAGGATATAAGGGCAGAGATAATTTTGGAATATCCGTTTAACCCGTTGTGTAAAGCCGATTGCAAAGGGTTATGCCCGGGATGCGGAAAAAATTTAAACCAAGAAAAGTGCAGCTGTAATTTGAAAGGAGTATAAAAATGCCTTTACCAAAGAAACGACATTCTAAAACCAGAGGTAGAAAAAGGCGTACCCACTGGAAGATAAAGTTAGCCGGGCTTGTCCCCTGCCCGCACTGTAAGAAACCGAAAATGCCGCACCGGATCTGCCTAGCCTGTGGTTTTTACGACGGAAAGCAGGCCGTTGAAATAAAGATTAAAAAAAAGAAAAAGAAGGCTTAAGATAAGTTTGCAAGCAAGGACTGTCCCCGCAGGGGAATGTCTCACGACAAGATAAGTGTTAAATGGGAGTAAGCTAAATGAGGATTATTGTTGATGCAATGGGAGGCGACCATGCCCCGGAAGTAGTTGTTGAGGGCGCGGTGGCCGCGATAAAAGAATACGATGTGCAGGTGACATTGGTCGGTGATGAAGATAGGATCAATGTCTTGCTAAAAAAATACAGATACAATCCTTCCAGAATATCGGTCCATCCAGCTACGGAAGTTGTTGAAATGGGTGAGTCCGCGGCTACCAGTTTCCGCAGGAAGAGAAATTCGTCCATTGTTTTAGGTTTAAAGCTGGTCAAAGACGGTTCTGGCGACGCTTTTTTTAGCGCAGGCAATACCGGAGCTGTTGTTTGTGCCGCAACCCTGACTTTGGGAATGCTTCCGGGTATTGAAAGGCCGGGTATCGCGATAATCATGCCGACTTTAAAAGGCGCCTCTTTGATTATTGATGTCGGGGCGAATATAGACCCTAAGCCTACCCAGTTATTGCAATACGGGATTATGGCTGAGGCTTATTGCCGTTGCATTTTAAACCGTCCTAAACCCAAGGTGGCCCTATTGAACATCGGCGAGGAAGACAGTAAGGGCACAGGATTTATAAAAGAAGCCCGCGAGCTGTTTGAAAAAAGCGCCTTGAATTTTATCGGTAATGTTGAGGGGAGGGATATATTTACCGGAGTAACTGATGTTATAGTTTGCGACGGGTTTGTGGGTAATGTTACTTTAAAAGTTGCTGAAAGCCTGGCTGAGACCTTATTGATTTTTCTTAAAGAAAATCTTTTGAGCAGTTTTTCCGGCAAGGTAGGAGCATTATTGCTTAAACCAGCGCTTAAGAAGTTTAAAAAGAGAGTAGATTATTCAGAATACGGCGGAGCGCCTTTATTAGGCGTGGATGGGGTAGTGATAATCGGACATGGCCGTTCTAATGTTAATGCCATAAAGAACGCTATCCGGGCGGCCAAAGAAGAGGTAGAACGTAAATTTAATGAGAATATCCTGGAAGCTATCAAGACTGAAACCAGGCTTAATTTATAAACTTTTAATAAGATGTACACAGATGTGCACGGATAAAAGAACGTATGAACGCGCCAGCCTGCCGGCAGGCAGGGATAATTCGTGAATATTCGTATAAAAATCCGTGTAAATCCGTGCTAAAGAATTCGAAAGAGTCTAAAAAATGAAGAAGGTGGGTGTATTAGGTGTAGGAAAGTATCTGCCGGAGAAAGTTCTGACTAATGCCGATTTAGAAAAGATGGTGGATACCACCGATGAATGGATTACCTCCCGCACCGGTATAAAAGAAAGGCGCTTAGCTTCTTCTTTAGAAGCTACTTCAGACTTGGCTATCAATGCGGCAAAAGAGGCCCTGGATGATGCCGGGATGAAACCGGAAGACCTGGACCTGATTATTATAGCTACTATTACTCCGGATATGCAGTTTCCCTCAACAGCCTGTTTTGTCCAGCAGGGGTTAGGCGCGAGCAAAGCAGTTTGTTTTGATATTTCCGCGGCCTGCGCCGGTTTTGTGTACGCAATAGCATGCGCTCAACAATTTATCGCCAGGGGCGCATACAAGAATGCTTTAGTGGTGGGCGCGGAGAAAATGTCTTCCATTACCGATTGGCAGGACAGAGGTACTTGTGTTTTGTTCGGTGATGGTGCAGGAGCGGCAGTTTTAGGAGAAGTTAAATCCGGCGGGATTTTATCGACTTGTTTAGGCAGTAACGGCCTGAAAACCGACCTTTTGAAACTTCCCGGAGGCGGCTCTAGGTATCCGGCAACTCATAAGACTATCGATGAGCGCCTGCATTATCTTCAAATGGAAGGAAATGAAGTATTCAAATTAGCGGTGAATATTATGACTGAGGCTGCCAGGGAGGCTTTAAAGTCTGCGGGGTTGGATTTTATCGATGTAGATATGGCTATACCTCATCAGGCGAATAAACGGATTATTTCGGCTTTAGCTAAAAAGGTTGGTTTATCCGACGAAAAAGTTTACCTTAATATTGAAAGATATGGAAATATGTCTTCGGCATCGACTGCTACCGCCCTTTGTGAGGCAGTCAAAGATGGCAAGATCAAAAAAGGAGATATTGTTCTTTTGGACGCATTTGGCGCAGGGTTAGTCTGGGGCGCTTGTATCATTAAGTGGTAACAAGGGATATAACAAGTAACAAGGGACACGGTCCTGCACTTTTTAATACTGATTTCATATTTAAAAATGCAAACTGACTCATCAGAACATATTGGAATATATAATGTTAGAGCAAAGGGACCTGTCCCCAATTCTGCTGTCCCCAATTCTGGAGCAAAGGGGCCTGTCCCTAATTCTGTCAATTCATAATTCAGTTTAAATGGTAGGATATCTTTTTGCTGGACAAGGTTCTCAATACATAGGCATGGGCAAAGACCTGTATGAGTCTTTTCCTGAAAGTAAGTCTATTTTTGATGAAGCGGATAAAGTACTGGGTTTTTCAATCTCCAGGCTCTGTTTTTACGGGCCAATAGAGGAGTTGACCAAGACCGCAAATTGCCAGCCTGCCATAGTAACAGCTAGTATTGCGGCCTGGGAGGCGTTTAAAAAAGTCACCAAGACACAAATACACCATGATACCAGTTATACTGCAGGGTTAAGTCTGGGACAGTATTCAGCTTTGGTAGCATCTGAAGTGATGACTTTCGCGGATACGGTTTATTTAGCCCGGTGTAGAGGCGAGTTCATGGAAGAAGAAGCAGCTAAAAGGCCGGGAAAGATGCTTTCAGTAATCGGCCTGGAACTTTCTAAGATCAAAGAGATTTGCGCTGAAACGAATATTGAGATCGCCAATTTAAATTGCCCGGGCCAAATCGTTATTTCCGGGCCGGCTGAAGGGGTTATTAAAGCCCAAGAATTAGCTATGGCAAAAGGGGCTAAGATGGCGGTTCTTTTGGAGGTAAGCGGAGCTTTTCACTCTTCGCTTATGCAGGGGGCATCCGTAAAATTAGCTAAAGAGCTGGAAAAAATACGGATCAGTCCTCCAAAAATGACCTTGGTTAGTAATGTTACGGGTAAACCGATATCTTCTCCGGAAGAAATCCGGGTAAATTTAATTAATCAGATTGCTCAAAGCGTGTTATGGGAAGATTCAATAAGGTATATGCTTGGAAGCGGGATGAAGAAGTTTTATGAATTCGGGCCGGGTAAGGTGCTGAAGGGTTTAATGCGCAGGATCGATCCGGAGGCCGTTGTGGTTAATATAGATAAGAAAGCAGATTTAGATTCGGTAGGTAGTATGTAGTAAGTATACATTAGGGGAAGCCCTATATACTATCTACTATAATTTAGGGAGAATATTATGCGATTGAAGGATAAGGTAGCTTTAGTTACCGGAGGGGGAAGAGGTATTGGAAGGCAGATCGCTTTAACCTTGGCCCAGGAAGGCGCTGATATCGTGATCTGGGATGTAAATCTGCAGGAAGCAGAGAAGGCTTGCGTTGATATCCAGGCTTTAGGAAGAAAAACCCTCTCAGCCCAGGTAGATGTGACTGATTATGTCAAGGTAGAGGAAGCGATAAATAAAATTCTTGACAAATTTACAAAGGTTGATATATTAATTAACAATGCTGGGATTACCAGGGATAACCTATTGCTTAGGATGAGCCAGCAGGATTGGGATGCTGTATTAGGAGTTAACTTGAAGGGTACGTTTAACTGTATCCGGGCAGCGTCCAGGGTAATGATTAAACAGCGCAGTGGTAAGATAGTAAGTATTGCTTCGATCATTGGTATAATCGGGAACCCAGGCCAGGCAAATTATTCGGCATCTAAGGCCGGGATAATCGCCCTGACTAAGACCGCGGCTAAAGAATTGGCGTCGCGCGGAATAAACGTAAATGCCATAGCCCCGGGTTTTATCCAGACGGACATGACCGCAAAACTGTCTGAGGGTGTGAGGGAGAAGATGCTGGCGGCAATACCGTTAGCAAGGATGGGCAGCCCAGCGGATGTGGCATCAGCCTGTTTGTTCCTGGCTTCGCAAGAGGCAGATTATATTACCGGCCAGACTATCGTTGTTGATGGCGGCATGGTTATGGTATAACCCTAAAAGGAGGAAATAGCATGGCAGTTGAAGAAAAGGTTAAGTCAATTATCGCAGAGCAATTAGGAGTAAAACCGGAAGAGGTAACGCCTACAGCTTCATTTATTGATGATTTAGGCGCTGATTCTTTGGATACGGTAGAATTGGTTATGGCTTTCGAAGAAGAATTCGGTATTGAAATACCTGATGAAGACGCTGAAAAAATCACTTCGGTTGGCGATGCGGTAAAATATATTGAGGAGAAGACCGCCAATAAATAACGTTAATTGTAATCAACGATGAAATTATACCCCGCCTTTTTTTTGGCGGGGTAAATTTTGTAAGTAAATATGGAAGATAGCATGAGAGTCGTAATCACGGGTTTAGGGGTTATTTCTCCCGTAGGTAATGATACTTTAAGTTTCTGGGATTCGCTTAAAGAGGGCAGGTCAGGAGTTGATAAGCTTACTACTTTTGACGCAACGGCCTTTGACAGCCGGATTGCGGCAGAGGTCAAGGGTTTTGATCCTCAAGCCTATGGTATCAGCAAAAAAGAAGCTCACCGGATGGAGAAATTTGTTCAGTATGCTTTAGCCAGCTCCAGGCAGGCGATTAATGATTCCGGGTTGGACCTGAATAAAGAGGACAAGGAGAGGATTGGAGTTTTGGTTGGTTCAGGTATAGGAAGCTTAAGGATCATTGAAGAGCAATTTCAAGTTTATTTAAATAAAGGCCCTTCCAGGATTACCCCATTTCTTATTCCGGCTTTGATCGTAAATGAGGCTGCCGGGCAGATTGCTATTACCCATGGTTTAAAGGGCCCGAATTCCTGCGTTACCACTGCTTGCGCTTCAGGAAGTCATTCTATAGGAGATGCTTTTAATGTGATCCGTAGGGGCGATGCAGATGTTATGATTACCGGTGGTACTGAAAGCTGCGTTTCTATTCTGGGTATAGGGGGTTTTTGCGCACTAAAAGCGCTTTCAACCCGTAATGATGACCCAAAGAAAGCCAGTCGCCCTTTTGATGCTCATCGCGATGGTTTTGTTTTGGGAGAAGGATGCGGGATTGTGGTTATAGAAAATCTTGTGCATGCTAAAAAGCGAAACGCTAAGATTTACGCTGAAATGGTTGGTTATGGGATGTCTTGCGACGCCAACCATATTACTGCTCCTGATCCGCAGGGTGAAGGCGCTGCCAGGGCGATGAAAGCGGCTTTAAAAGACGCCTTACTTAATTCGGTTGATGTCAGTTATATTAACGCTCATGGTACTTCAACTAAATTAAACGATAAGATTGAGACTTCGGCAGTAAAGATAGCTTTTGGTGATTATGCCAAGAAAGTAATGGTCAGTTCCACTAAATCCATGACAGGGCATTTACTGGGAGCCGCCGGCGGTGTGGAATTTGTAGCCTGTTGTTTAAGCGTGCATGACGATGTTGTCCCGCCTACTATAAATTACGAATACCCTGATCCTGACTGCGATCTGGATTATGTCCCAAATACAGCGCGCAAGGCCAAGATAGAAGTAGCGATGTCTAACTCCTTGGGTTTCGGCGGACATAATGCCAGCCTTATTGTAAAGAAATATAAATAAAAAAAAAAAAACGGGGTCAGAATTATTTTTTTAAAAAATAATTCTGACCCCATTTCTCCTGAAAACATGGGTTATACGATAGCAGAAAAAATATTAATGGCGCATACCAGAAGGAAAGATATCCGGCCTGGAGAGTTTATCGAGGCTAAGGTTGATCTTGCTTTAGGTAATGATATTACCGCGCCTATAGCTATATCTGAATTCAGAAAGACCGGGATTAAGAAAGTATTTGATAAAAAGAAGTTGGTCCTGGTGCCGGATCATTTTGCTCCGGCTAAGGATTTAAAGAGCGCTAACCAGTGTAAGATGGTGGCGAATTTCGCGACTGAACAGGGTATTGAAAATTATTTCGAAGTTGGGAAGATGGGAATCGAGCATGCTTTGCTGCCGGAGATGGGGCTGGTTTTGCCCGGGGATCTTATAATCGGGGCGGATTCGCATACTTGTACTTACGGAGCCCTAGGCGCTTATTCTACCGGGGTAGGCTCGAGCGACCTGGCCCGCAGTTATATCGATGGACAATGCTGGTTTAAGGTTCCGGGGTCAGTTAAGTTTATTTATAAAGGCAAGCTGAGTAAATGGCTGGGTGGAAAAGACCTGATTCTATATACGATCGGACAAATAGGGGTAGATGGAGCTCTATATAAAGCTATGGAATTTTCCGGTTCTGTGATTCGTAAATTGAATATGGATGATCGTCTAGCGATGTGCAATATGGCGATTGAGGCCGGGGCCAGGACAGGCATTATTGAGCCTGATGAGATTACAATTAAATTTGTTAATGAGGTCACCAGGTCACCAGGTCACCAGGACGCAAGGATAAGGCGTAAACCTAAATTTTATCATTCTGATCCGGACGCCCATTATGACCATATCTACGAATGGGATGTATCTAAATTAGAGCCGCAGGTAGCTTGTCCGCATTTGCCGAGTAATGTCAAGCCGGCAGGAGAATTAAGTAGTGTAAAATTAGATCAGGTGGTTATTGGTTCCTGTACCAACGGTCGGATTACTGATTTAAGGGCTGCAGCTAAGATATTAAAGGGCAAGAAAATAAAGCCGGGCTTACGGTTAATTGTTATTCCTGGCACCCAGAAAATATATCTGCAGTCGGTTAAAGAGGGCCTGGCGGATATTTTTGTCAGGGCAGGAGGGATATTTTCTACACCTACCTGCGGTCCGTGCCTGGGAGGGCATATCGGAATTTTAACTGATGATGAAACCTGTTTGGCCACGACAAACCGGAATTTTATCGGCAGGATGGGTAGCCCGAAGTCTTTTGTTTATTTATCTAATCCGGCAGTTGCCGCAGCTTCGGCTATTACGGGAAGAATTACTCATCCGGGTTTATCATAGTATTGCATAGGGATTGTCCCCGTAGTAGGCTATATACGAAGTCTGGACAGGGGGCTGTCCCTAAGGTTTAATACCTATTTGACTGTCCCCGTTTTTCGGGGACTGTCCCACGACAAGGCAAGTGTTAAATGGGAGATGTGCGTAAAATGATTATTAAAGGCAGGGTTCATAAATTCGCCGACGATATAAATACCGATGATATTATCGCGGCCAAATACCTGGTTTCTACCGACGCTAAGGAATTAGGCGGGCATTGCATGGAATCTATCCGTCCTGATTTCCTTTCCAAGGTTAAACCGGGGGATATTATTGTAGCCGGTAAGAATTTCGGCTGCGGTTCATCCAGGGAGCACGCGCCGATGGCTGTAAAGGGCTGCGGTGTTTCAGCTGTCCTGGCTAAGAGTTTTGCCGCTATATTTTTCCGTAATGCCATAAATATCGGCCTACCATTTTTGGAACTAGAGGAAGTAAATAAGATAAATGATGGCGATGAAATCGAAATAGATTTGACCAGCGGGATCATCAGGAACCTGACTAAAGCAGAAGATTACCAGACTCAAGCCTTCCCGGAATTCCTGCAGGATATCGTTAAGAATAAGGGTTTAATAAATTGGGTCACTTCCCGTAAAAAAGAGGGACACCCCTCCAGCTAATCGGCAAGGTGTCCCTAAATGGGGGACACCCTTGGCTTTAGCTGCAAGGGCGTCCCTGATAATAAGGAGAGAGCAGAGATGTATAAGATAGCGGTGATACCCGGAGACGGTACAGGCCCGGAAGTAGTTAATGAGGGTTTAAAAGTATTAGAGGCCGCTGGTAAAAAATTTGGATTTAAATATGAAACCAAAGAATTCGATTTCAGCGGCCAGAGATATTTAAAGACAGGCAAGCTGGTCGATGATAGCGATATTAATGAATTAAAAAAATACTCTGCGATATATCTTGGGGCAGTAGGAGATCCGCAGGTCAAGCCCGGCATAATTGAAACCGGAGTGCTTTTAAAATTAAGATTTGCCCTGGATCAATACATTAACCTACGTCCGGTAAAATTATATAGCCCGGCATTTTGTCCTTTAAAGGATAAAAAGGCAGAAGATATAGATTTTGTGGTAGTGCGCGAAAATTCCGAAGGCCTGTATAAAGGTATGGGCGAGTTTAAGGATAAAGGCACTAAAGACGAAGTAGCTATTCAGATCTCTTATAATACCCGTAAGGGTGTTGAGCGTTGTATTCGTTATGCCTTTGAGTATACCAGAAAACGTGATAAAAGAAAAAAACTAACCCTTTGCGGGAAGACTAATGTTTTGACTTATGCCTGGGATTTGTGGGAGAGGACTTTTAATGAGGTTGCCAAAGAATATCCGGATGTAACTACAGATTACGCGCATGTGGATGCAACAACCATGTGGTTTGTAAAGAATCCGGAATGGTTTGATGTGATTGTCACTGATAATATGTTTGGGGATATAATTACAGATTTAGGAGCAATGGTTCAGGGAGGTATGGGTATCGCTGCCGGCGGAAATATTAATCCAGATGGCGTATCAATGTTTGAGCCTATTGGAGGTTCAGCCCCTAAATATACAGGTAAGAATGTGATTAATCCTTTAGCCGCAATCTGCGCTGCGGCAATGCTTCTGGATAATTTAGGCGAAGCTAAAGCTGATAAGGCCATAGAGGACGCGGTAATTAAAATCGTAAGCGGAAAATTAAACTCTTTAGCTGCCGGTAAAATGGGATATTCTACTACCGAAATCGGAGATCTGGTCGTAAAAAACTTATAATACTATTGCCAGTAGGGACTATCCCCGTTTTTTAGGGGCTGTCCCGACAAGATAACTTTTGCGCGGGAGATACTAAAATGAAAAAGAAAGCTAAATATAATGTTTGTGTAGTAGGTGTGGGTGTAGTTGGCATCGAGATGCTGCGTTGTTTAAAACAGCGTAAATTCCCGGTTGATACCTTAAGGGTTTTAGCTCGTTCAGCCCGCGAGATAGATGTTGATGGCCAGAAATACCAGGTCCAGGCGATTTCTCCCCAAGGTTTTGACGGGATCGATATAGCTTTATTCGCCGGAACCGAAGGAGAAAAAGGCGCCGCGGTGACTTATGCAGCTGAAGCGGTAAAAAGAGGGGCGGTGGTTATTGATAACGGCGCGGATTTCCGGATGGACCCTAAAGTCCCATTGGTAGTCCCGGAAGTAAATGCCAAAGAGATCAAGAAAAATAAAGGGATCATTGCCAATCCTAATTGTTCAACCATACAAATGGTAGTGGCTTTAAATCCGATTTATAAAAAGGTTGGGGTCAAAAGAGTTATCGTGACAACTTTACAGGCATCATCAGGAGCAGGCAAGGCAGCGGTGGAGCAGCTGAAACAGGAAAATTCTTTGATCGCCCAGGGGGGATATGATAGTGTCCAGGTTAATGTGGTAAATAGGGCTATGCCTCAGCAGTTAGCTTACAATGTTTTTCCGCATATCGGAGGATTCTCGGATTTTGATTATACCAGCGAAGAATGGAAGCTGATCAAAGAGACCCATAAGATAATCGGGGATAATAAAATAAAAATTTCGGCTACAACTGTGAGGGTTCCGGTAAGAACCGGACATTCAGAAGCGGTGTATATTGAGACTAAGAAAGTCATTGAGCCTGAAGCGGTAAAAAATCTTTTAAGCAAGTCCGCGGGCATAATTGTGGTTGATGACCCTAAGAATAATCTTTATCCTATGCCTAAAGATGCGGAAGGCAAGGGTGA
The DNA here is from genome assembly GCA_018825985.1 of Candidatus Omnitrophota bacterium. Taxonomy (GTDB): domain Bacteria; phylum Omnitrophota; class Gorgyraeia; order Gygaellales; family Profunditerraquicolaceae; genus JAHKAP01. Next base: position 13,338 of record JAHKAP010000031.1, on the reverse strand, counting down.
GACTTTTGTCGGCCGTATACGTAAAGACCCTTTTGTCAAGAATGGGCTTTGGTTATGGGTAGTTGCCGATAACCTTTTAAAGGGCGCGGCCTTAAACGCGGTGCAAATAGCTGAATGCCTGATAAGCTAAGCTTAAGGAATATAAGGCTGATTGTAGAGTATGATGGCAGTGCCTATCACGGTTGGCAGAGCCAAAAAAATACCCGCCAGACCATTCAGGAGATAATAGAGAAAGTATTAAAAGGGATACTTCAGGAAGAGGTATCCCTTTTTGGTTCCGGGCGCACTGACCAGGGTGTGCATGCCCTGGCTCAGGTTGCTAATTTTAAAACTAAATCCAAAATAAGTTTATCCAGGCTCAAACTCGGCCTAAATAGCCTTCTTCCTAAAGATATAGTAATTACCGGCATTAAAGAAGTTCCGTTTGATTTTCATTCCCAGCGCAGCGCTAAATCCAAGCTTTACAGATATACTATATTAAACCGCAAGTTTCCGTCGGCATTCCATTATAAATACGCCTGGTTGTATCATATACCTTTAAACCTGGATTTGATGAAGAAGGAAGCAATTCGTCTGGTAGGTAGGCATGATTTTAAGTCTTTTAAAGCTACCCGGAAAGATAGAAAATCTACGGTCAGGACTATCTATGAATTAAAGATCAGAAAATCCGGTGATTTTATTTATATCAATATCCGGGGTAATGGTTTTGTCTATAATATGGTCCGCAGCATTGTCGGGACTTTGGTGGGTATTGGAAGCGGTAAGTTAAGTAATATTCGTAGAATACTTTTGGCTAAAGATAGGAAAGGGGCTGGAGTGACTGCCCCTGCCTCTGGTTTATGCCTGATGAAGGTTGAATATTAAGGCTGGTTCTAAGTCGGGCTGTTCCTGAGTTATAATATAAAATATTGCGTTGGTTATTAATTCTATTTATAATCATTCTAAAAGTATTTAAAAATAGGAGGCCCATTGTTTAAGAAAAGCCATAATTTTACTATCTTTTTTTCTCTACTTTCTTCATTATTTATCTTTGTTTTTGCCTTTGCCGAAGAAACCATTACTATCACCTCCTATTATCCTTCGCCCTACGGAAGTTATTATAACTTTACAGCTTCTAATAATGTTACCTTAGCTACTGTGTCTGGAAGCAGAGTCGGCATCGGGACGACAGCGACTCCGGGAGAGAAATTAGAAATAAATGGGAATGTAAAACTATCATCAGCTGTAGGTGGTTACGGGGCTGGCAGGATACAGGCATTTAGTTCCGGAGATATAATTGCGTATACGTTGAATAGCGCAAGTAGGGTTTGGGATTTAATCAGTATTACATCGTCAAACCCTGATTATTTTGCAATTCGTGATAATACGGCGGGTTTAAATAGGTTTGCTATAAGTCAGGCCGGAAACGTCGGCATCGGGACAACGAACCCGGGCGTGTTTTTTGGTAGTGGAGGCCTCCATATTTTTAATAGCGGCGGCCCTGGAGAATTAAGAGTGCAAGGTGGATCCGGCCCTGGAATTGTAGAGCTCGATGCTTCAACTGGAGGAGATTGGCATATTCAAAATAGCGGTGGTGTTTTTACTGTAACGGAGACCAGCGTTGCTGATCGTTTAGTTATCCAAAGCGGTGGGAATGTAGGTATCGGGACATGGAGTCCTGGAACTGATAAACTGGATGTACGTGGTAGGGCGTATGCTTCAGGTGGATGGCAGACAACTGATGCTGACTATGCAGAGTGGATTGAAAAAGAGGAGGATGCGGAGCCAGGAGACATAATTGGAATAAATCTTGAAACTGGCCTAGCAAGGGTTTATAGGCCTGGTGATAAAATTATCGGGGTTAGTTCTTTAAAGCCTGCTATTGTTGGTAATAGATTAGAAGAGAAAGACGAAGAAATGAGCCGAACCCATATTTTAGTTGGCCTAGTAGGCCAGTTAGACTTTAGAAAAAACAATGTTGTCGTTGAAAACGGGATTGTAAAAACTAAAGACAATAAAGAAATCGGAGTTTTTTTAAAGAATGGCAAGGTCTTAATAGGAATATAGAGGACTGCGTTACCTGTGAGGACCTCATCAATTACTATATCCCGATACGCGGTAAGATTTATAAACTCTATAAGGCTTGGGATAAATTTGAAAGAATCCGCTAGGGTCTATTTCTAACAATCATGCAAATGCCCGCTTCTTCATTTTGCTTGTTTTTTTATCCATTTTATATATAATATAACAATATGTTTAAGGTGATTGAGCCGTATTTATTGACTTTTATAGCCATATTTGTGGCTGTTGACGCCATCGGAAATATTCCTTTGTTCACCTCTTTAGTTGAAGGGATGAATAAAAGGACGAAGAAGATGATTGTGATCGATTCGGTGTTTACAGCTACAGTCCTGGCGATTTTATTTACTTTTCTTGGTAAAGTAGTTTTGCGGTTTATTGGCATAACTGTACCTGATTTTCAGATCGCCGGAGGGGCCCTTTTATTCATTATTGCCAGCAGGCTTTTGCTTCCTGCAGTTGCCAAGGGTTTAGCCTCTCGTCATGATAAGGAAGTAGGTGTTTTCCCTTTAGGGACCCCTTTGATAACCGGGCCAGCGGTTTTAACCACCACTTTGATGATGCGGGATAGTTATGGCCTAGTCCCAACCTTAATTTCTTTATTGTTAAATATGCTAATTGTTTGGTTTACTCTTCAAAAATCTGAATTGATAATTAAGGTAATTGGCCCGGGAGGAAGCCGGGCATTTGCCAAGATCATGTATATACTCTTAGCAGCTATCGGAGTAATGATGGTTAGAAAAGGTATTATCGGAGCTTTTTTAAAATGATGAAAACTGTTCTAACTTTTATTATGGCCGGAGGAAAAGGTGAAAGACTATTGCCATTGACTAAAGATCGGACTAAGCCGGCAGTCCCATTCGGCGGGATATACAGGATCATTGATTTTACTTTAAGCAACTGTATTAATTCCGGTTTGCGCAAGATTTATGTGCTTACACAGTATAAGTCCGCGTCTTTACAGAGGCATGTTCGTTTAGGCTGGAATATCCTGGCATCGGATTTAGGCGAATATATTGAAATATTGCCGGCCCAGCAGCGGGTGGGTGAATCCTGGTACCTGGGTACTGCCGACGCTATTTATCAGAATTTGAATCTATTGGAGATCGATAATCCGGATGAGGTTTTAATCCTTGCCGGAGATCATGTATATAGGATGAATTATTATACGATGATCGATTACCACCGGAAAGTGGGCGCGGATTTGACTGTTAGCGTAGTTGAGATGGATAAGGATGATTCCGAACATCTGGGAGTTATGGAGGTGGATAAAACCGGCAGGATAAAAGATTTTCAGGAGAAGCCTAAAAATCCCAAGTCTATTCCAGGCCAACCGGATAAGATTTACGCTTCAATGGGTATATATGTTTTTAACCGGTCAGTTTTAGAGGAGCAATTAAAAGAAGATTCCCGGAATAATAAGTCCGGCCATGATTTTGGCAAAGATATAATACCCCAGATGGTCAAAGACGGATTAAAAGTGGTTGCTTATAATTTTGTCGGAAATTCCGAGAATAAGAAAGAACTTCCTTATTGGAGGGATATCGGGACTATCGAAGCTTATTATGAAGCGAATATGGACTTGGTGCAGGCTAAGCCGGTATTTAACCTTTATGATAAAGCTTGGCCGATTCGGACTTATCAGGAGCAGTTTCCTCCGGCAAAAACCGTGTTTGCCGGGGAAGAAATTACCGGCAGAGTGGGCTTGGCCCTGGATTCATTAGTATCCAGCGGCTGCGTAATCAGCGGCGGCCAGGTCAAGCGTTCAATACTGTCACCTAATGTCAAGATTAATAGCTATGCCCAGGTAGATGAATCGATACTTATGGAAGGTGTTATTGTAGGCAGGTATGCCCGGATAAAAAGGACAATAATCGATAAGGATGTGAATATACCCGAAGGTACAGTTATCGGGTATGACCTAAAGGAAGATAAAAAGAAGTTCACAGTTACTGAATCAGGTATTGTAGTTGTAGCCAAGCGCACCGAAATAAAACAGGGACAGGTCCCTTCACTATAAATCATTGGGGTATATATTAGTTACAATAAGGCGCACTTTTTAATACTGATTTCATATTTAAAAATGCAAACTGACTCATCAGAACATATTGGAATATATAATGTTAGAGCAAAAGGACCTGTCCCCATGATTGTGATTAGGAAGGTGTCCCCATGATTAGGAAGGCTAAGATCGAAGATATAAAGGATATTCAGGCTTTGATTAATTCATTTGCCAAAAAAGACCTGATGCTGCCGCGTTCTCTGAATGAACTCTATGATAATTTAAGGGATTATTGGGTAGCTGAAGAAAATAACAGAGTGATCGGATGTTCAGCCCTGCATATATCCTGGGGTGACTTGGCAGAGATAAAATCCGTGGCAGTGCATAAACAGAAACAATGCAAAGGAGTGGGCAGGGCTTTGATCTTGGCTTGTATTGAAGAAGCTAAAGGATTAGGCGCTAAAAAGATATTTGTTCTTACTTACCGGCCGGAATATTTCAAGAAGTTCGGGTTTAAGAGGGTCAAACATAATGATCTTCCGCATAAGGTCTGGGCTGAGTGTATTAATTGCCCAAAGTTTCCAAATTGCCAAGAGATCGCGCTTTTAAAAAAGTTTTAATATGGAGTAATTGTATTCATATCCGCCACAATACTTGGCGGATTTCGCTAAATGCGTGCTTCGCACGCAAAATTGTGCTCAAGGAGGATAAAATGGATTACTTGTTAACAGAAGAACAAAAAATGATCCGGGATCTGGCCCGCAAGATAGCCGTAGAAAAGATCGCACCAGTAGCCGCAAAATACGACCAGAGCGAGGAATTTCCCTGGCCGGAGTTAAAGATAATCGCTGATGCCGACCTTTTTGGTTTATTTATACCTGAAGAATACGACGGAATGGGTATAAGCGTTTTGAATTTATGTATCGCGACAGAAGAATTAGCCCGGGCCTGCGGCGGTATTGCGGTATGCTACGCTGCTTCGGCTTTAGGCACTTTTCCGATAATTTTGTTCGGAAACGATGAGCAGAAGAAGAAATACCTTCCGGATATAGCAAAGGGAAAAAAGATTGCGGCATTCGGCTTGACCGAACCGGAGGCTGGCTCAGACGCTGCGGCGATCAAGACAACCGCCAGAAAAGAAGGAAATCATTATGTTTTAAACGGGACTAAGCATTTTATAACCAATGGCGGTGAAGCTCAGGTTTATACGGTTGTGGTTATGACCGACAAGACTAAGGGGCCTAGAGGAGCTTCGGCGTTTATAGTTGATAAAGGCACTCCCGGTTTTACTTTCGGAAAAAAAGAAGAGAAGCTGGGTATACGGGCATCGGCTACCCAGGAACTGATCTTCACAGATTGCAAAATCCCCAAGGAAAACTTGTTATCCCGCGAGGGAATGGGTTTTATCGTGACTATGAAGACTTTTGATATGTCCCGTCCGGGAGTCGCTGCCCAGGCAGTTGGTATTGCCCAGGGGTCATTAGACGCGGCAGTCAAATATTCCAAAGAGAGGCATCAATTCGGGAAATCTATTTCCAGCTTTCAGGGTATTCAATGGATGCTGGCGGATATGGCTACTCAGATTGAAGCATCCAGGGCTTTAGTTTATACGGTTGCCAGGATGGTTGATGCGGGAATTAAAGATGTGGGTAAGGATTCAGCTATGGCTAAGATGTTCGCTTCTGATACAGCAATGAAGGTAACTACCGATGCAGTCCAGATATTCGGCGGTTACGGTTATATGCGCGAGTATCCGGCTGAGAAATATATGCGCGACGCAAAGATCACCCAGATCTACGAAGGGACAAACCAGATCCAGCGCAATATTATCGCGCTGCAGTTGATTAAAGAAACGGCAAAATAACAGTAGGTAGTAGATAGTATTTAGTATATAGGGAAAGAAAATACAGGAGAAAGATGAACCCCACACCCTCTAAAGAATTCAGTCATTAGAAGGTAAAAGGTGTTGGGCCTGTAAATAAGAAAGAAGGTGTGGGGTGAATATTATAGTTTGTATTAAGCAGGTGCCGGAAACAACTGAGGTCAGAATTAATCCTGAGACAAATACCTTGATCCGCGAGGGAGTGAAATCAATTATCAATCCCTTTGATATGTACGCGATTGAGGAAGCAGTCAGACTAAAGGAGAAATCAAACGGTAAAGTTACGGTAATTACTATGGGCCCGCCTCAGGCTGAATCAGCTTTGCGCGAAGCTATTTCAATGGGTGTTGACGAGGCGATCCTGGTTTCTGATCGGGCTTTTGCCGGGAGCGATACCTGGGCAACCAGCTATACCCTGTCCTGCGCGATCAGGAAGATAGGAGCGTTCGATATAATAATTTGCGGGAAGCAAGCTTCTGACGGGGATACTGCCCAGGTAGGCCCGGGTATTTCAATGCATCTGGATATTCCCCAGGTAACTTACGTCAAGAAGATAGAAGAGGTAAAGGATAAGACTGTCAGGGTGGAGAGGATGACCGAAGAGGGTTTTGATATTGTAGAAACACCTTTGCCGGTTTTATTTACTGTTGTAAAAGAGATCAATGAGCCGCGCCTGCCCTCTTTAAAAGGAATGATGAGGGCCAAGCAGGCTAAGATCGTTAATTGGAGCGCTAAAGATATCGAGGCCCTTCCTGAGTGTATCGGTTTAAAGGGTTCGCCCACTAATGTGGTTAAGATTTTTACTCCTACTCCCCGCAGCGGCGGACAGATGTTAAAAGGTGACACCCAGGAGATAGTCCAGAAATTAGTCCAGGAATTAAAGTCAGAAATCAACTAACCAGGGGAAATTTATGTCAATACAGATTATTCTAGATAAGTGCGTAGGTTGTACTCTTTGCGTAAAGGTTTGTCCTTTTGGAGCTATCACCATGGAGAATAAGCTGGCGGTGATTGATTTGCATAAATGTACTTTATGCGGAGCCTGCGTCCCGGCTTGCAAATTTAAAGCCATACTCCTGGAAAAGGCTCAAGAGAAAACAGTTAAAACCGACCTGAGTTCCTATAAAGGGGTTTGGGTTTTTATTGAGCAGAAAAAAGGCAAAATTCAGTCAATATCTTTTGAATTGTTAGGTAAGGCCAGGGAATTGGCCGCTAAACTGAATACCTCGGTCAGCGCGGTATTTTTAGGTAATCAGATCGAGATCGAAACTCAGGAATTAATCTTCTGCGGAGCGGATACGGTTTATTTAGTGGAAGCGCCTCAACTGGCAAATTACCAGGATGAGCCCTATACCAGTGTTTTGATAAAATTGATCAATAAGTATAAGCCGGAGATCGTCCTTTGTGGAGCAACCTCTATCGGAAGGTCATTGATCTCTAGGGTGGCGGTAAAGATAAACGCTGGTTTAACTGCTGATTGTACTGGCCTGGATATTGACCCGGAAAAGAAACTTTTACTGCAGACCCGTCCGGCATTTGGCGGAAATATTATGGCTACAATTATTACACCTAATCACCGGCCCCAGATGGCGACGGTTAGGCATAAAGTCATGCCTCAACCTCAACCCGATAAACACCGCAAGGGAAAGGTAATCAAAGAAAGCTTTCATAACGATGAATTGATTTCTCGGACCACGCTATTGGATATTGTTGAGGAAGTGGAAACCCTTATTAATCTTTCTGAGGCTGATATTATAGTATCCGGAGGCAGGGGTATGGGAGGGCCGGAATATTTTAAGATCTTGCATGATTTTGCCGAGGTTTTAGGCGGGGCGGTTGGATCGTCCCGCGCAGCAGTAGATTCCGGATGGATGCCTTATTCGCATCAGGTCGGGCAGACCGGAAGGACGGTTTCTCCTAAAATATATTTTGCCTGCGGCATATCCGGGCAGATTCAGCATTTAGTAGGAATGCAGTCTTCTAAAATAATCGTAGCCATTAATAAGGATCCGGATGCTCCGATATTTAAAGTAGCTACCTATGGAATAGTCGGGGATCTTTTCGAGATCATCCCGGCGTTAACCAAAAAATTTAAAGAAGCCCTCAATAGGTAAAAAAAGAGAACGAGGATGAGATTTTATTCCGGCAGAGAAAGAGGCGGCACGGATTTAATGAGTATGGGGATCGGGTTAATAATTATTGGTATTATTTTATATTTATTTTTAATGGTATATTTTAATCAATCAACTCCTGGTAGCGGCAGTAGTGCTAAAACGCATACTATCTCCGGAATTGAAATCGATGACGCGACCTTTCAGAAATTAAAAGCGGAGGCTACGAAAAAAGGTTATAACGTAAATCAGGATCTGGCGCGCTAAGGAATCACATTACAAGGACATTTTCCCATGTTATTAGAGGAGATGTCTTTTTTTATTTATCTCGAATGCCCCCGTATTCATAACTCCATGTATTTAAATAAGTTGCGCTAATTAAGTTTAGCATATATCTTCATCTTTTAGATGTATATATACTCTATATGTATATATATGTCAAATAATGTAAAGATTTTCCTTGACAAGATATATTTTTTATATATAATACGAAATGTATCTTTTTATCAGGAGAATCTATGGCTTTAAGCGCGACAGAATTAATGACTATTGATGAATTGACCGGTTATTTAAAAGTCAGCCGCCGGACAATTTATGAATGGTTAAAACATAATAAGATTCCGGCTTTAAAATTAGTCGGGCAGTGGCGTTTTCAAAGAGAAAAAATTGATGCCTGGATACTACAGCAAACCACACATTAGGAGGAACACCTATGTATTTTAAAAGACTGGAGCTGGTAGGGTTTAAGTCATTTATGAATAAGACAACTCTAAATTTTGAACCAGGCGTTACCGCGGTAGTCGGGCCTAATGGCTGCGGAAAATCCAATATCTTTGACGCGATCCGCTGGGTATTAGGGGAGCAGTCGGTAAAATCCTTGCGCGGTTCGGATATGCAGGATGTTATATTCAACGGCACGGATTCCCAGGCTGCAGTAAGTATGGCTGAGGTGAGCCTGGCTTTTGCAAATGAACAGAGATTTTTCAATATAGATAATAATGAAGTAATAATTACCCGCAGGCTTTTTCGTTCAGGAGAAAGTGAATATCTATTAAATAAAGCCCAGGTAAGGCTTAAGGATATAATGGATTTATTAATGGGAACTGGCATTGGCGCGGAGAGTTATTCTATTGTGGCCCAGGGAAAGATCGATTTGATCTTAAGTTCCAAACCCGAAGAAAGGCGGATGGTATTTGATGAGGCATCTGGGATCACTAAATATAAGTCTCAGAAAAAAGAAGCGCTTCGTAAATTAGAAGAAACCGAGCAGAATCTCCTAAGGATAAATGACATTATAACGGAGGTCCAGCGTTCGATCGGCCACCTGGAGCGCCAGGCTAATAAGGCCCGTCGGTATAAGGAACTATTTGAAGAATTAAAAATCAAAGATATAACCTTGTCGCTTTACCATAAAAAAGACCTGATCCAAAAGAAGCAGGATATCGACGGCCAGATCAATACCTTGAAGGCTGAAGAAGAAGCTCTGCATAAGAGTATTAAAGAGGAAGAATCTAATATTGAACTAAATAGGCAGGAGGTAAAGGTCTGGGAGGATAGCATCTCGGCTATAAAAAACGAAATTTTGAGCCTGGAGAACCTTACCTTAAGGAATAAACAACACGCGGCTTTTAATCAAGAAAGAATAGCAGAACTCAGTGAACGGGAAGTGTATTTAAATAACCAGGTTGAACAGGTTAAAAGCAGGATGGCCCTGGATGAAGAAGAGTTGAATAAATTTAAGGAGGAGCATTCCCATATCCAGAAGAATATCGAAGAAAAGAATTTACTTTTAAAAAACACTGAAGTTCAACTTAACGAACTGGTTTTGGCGATAAAAACATCTCTTGAGAATATGGTTCAGGCTAAAAGAGACATAATGGAACTCTTATCTGAGATAACCCAAGTAAAGAATGAGATATCCGAGTTGACTTCTAAGCATAATGTTCAATCCGCCCGCCAGAAAAGGCTGGAGTTGGAGAAGAGTAAAACCGATGAGGAACGCAAGAATATTGAGGCAAGTTTAAATAATATAACGCTGGAGATCAGCAAGATAGAAGAGACTCGCCGGCAGTTGGATTCGGAGATGGCCAGCCTACAGGGTGAAACCGATAACCAAATAAATTTACTCAACCAGATGAATAGCGAGCTGGATAAGTTGGAAAAACAGAGGCTGACCCTGGAATCGCAGAAAGAATTTTTAGAAAAGCTGAAAACCGAATATGAGGGGATTGATACATCTATGAATGCTTTGATCTATCTGGATAAGGCGCCATCTGAGAAGATCAGCGGTTTAGTAGTTAAGATAAAAGAATATTTGGACATTGGGGAGTTAGATAGGGATGCCTTTTCCGCTACCGGGCTAAAATTATCCGCTGAAGCTAAGCCGGTTGACCTGGGCACTGAACGGGTAGCTGAGAAGATCGCCAGGATTAAAGAAGAGATTGAAGTTTTAATGGCCTCTAAAACAGCCAAAGTATCCCAGATAGAGGTATTAAAGCGGAATATTCAAGAATATCAGGATAAACAGAAATCCCAAGAGATCGCCCAAGCGAATAAGAAGACTGTTTATCAGGGGATACTCGAGCAGTTCAATAAGGTGAAAGAGGAAGATGAGCTTATTGAACTGGAACTTTCCGATATTAAAGAGGAGATCGACCGCCTGGAAGGAAAGCTAAATTCCGCGAAAGATCAATTTTCCGGTTTGGAAAATGAGCATAAAGAAAAAGAATTTTTTATTCATAACCAGCAGGAGAGCGTTAACGCAAATAGCCATAAAAAAGAAGAATTAGCGGTAGCTATTGCCAAGGTTAAGGCAGAATTGGATTCTTTGAATAAACAGCTTGGTTCAGAGGATTCAACCTTGAAAATACTTGAAGACTCTTATCGGCAGGATAAAGAAAATCTGGAGAGTTTGAAGAGCCAGATCAATGAAGCCAGGGATAAACAAAATTCATTAAGCCTGGAGATTGCAAGCCTCAGCGAAAGGATCAATCATACTCAGGAAGATATTAAGACACAGACAGGTTTGTTTAAAGAAGCGCAGCTAAAATACAGCCAGACCCAGGAAGGGCTGGATAACAAGATTTGCGAATTAGAGACCAGGCGTTCTGAATTGGACGGTTTTAAAGATAAGGTTTATTCATTGCAAATGGAAGATAAAGACCTGGATTTTAAGATTACTACTATTAGGGACAGGATCACGCAAGCTTACAAACTTGACCTGGAGGTACAGGAATTTCCTAGTCAGGAGATTCAGGTGAGCGCGCTTAGTGAGGAGATAGAAAAACTCAGGAGTAAATTAGATTCCTATGGAACGGTTAACTTAGTGGCCATTGAGGAGTATGATGAGCTAAAGAAGCGCTATGATTTTCTTACCCAGCAGCACAATGACCTGGTGACTTCCAAGAGCTCGCTTCAGGAAGCGATCCAGAAGATCAATCGGACTACCCGTAAAATGTTTATGGATACTTTTGAAAAGGTTCATGAGGAATTCCGCAAGTATTTCCGGATGCTTTTTAACGGAGGGGATGTCCGGTTGTTTCTGATCGACGAGAATGATCCTTTGGAATCTGGAATCGAAATAATCTGCCGGCCTCCGGGGAAGAAGCTTCAGAACGTGCTTTTATTGTCAGGCGGAGAAAAGTCGCTGTCGGCGATTGCTCTGATATTCGCGATCTTTAAGGTTAAGCCAGCGCCGTTCTGCATTTTGGATGAGATCGACGCTGCTTTAGATGAAGCTAATGTGGACAGGTTCGGCAGGATGCTCCAGGAATTTACCCAGACCTCCCAGTTTATCGTGGTTACCCATAATAAGCGCACTATTGCCAATGCCGATGTGATGTACGGGATCACTATGGAGCAATCGGGAGTTTCTAAAATAGTTTCGGTTAAATTTTCTTCACACAGCCCTGAGTCTAAAATGAATGGTGAGCCTCAAAAAGAGGCAATAGCCGCCTGATTAATTAAATAGGGACAGCGACTATTTTTCTCTCATTAATAGAGATAGAAAAATAGTCGCTGTCCCTATTTTCAGGAACAGGTTTTATTTTTACCCGCGTGTTTGGCCTCGTAGAGCATTTTATCTGAATGGGATATTAATTCCGTGGAGGTGTTTCCGTCTTCCGGAAAGGTTGATAAGCCTAAGCTGACGGTAATGAGTTTGTTGGGCAGTATCTCCTGATGGCCAAGATGGTGTTTTTCGATATTTTCTCTTAAGCGTTCGGCAATTAAAAAAGCCTCTTTTTTATCTGTTTTAGGCAGGATAATAGCGAATTCCTCTCCGCCATAGCGGCAGACATAATCCATTTTCCGGGATTGATTCTTTAAGATCAAGGCTAATTCTTTTAGAATTTTGTCTCCTGTCTGATGTCCTAGTGAATCGTTATAGATCTTAAAATCATCGATATCCAGAAGAACCAGGGTCAGGGGAGTGGATGTAGCCTTTGATTTTTCCACCTGCATGCTTAATAGGTACTGAAAATATCCGTGATTCCAGAGATCAGTCAGGGAGTCAATATTTGCCCTAGTTGCTGTTTTTTCGTAAAGCTGGGAGTTTTCAATTGCCAGCCCTGCCTGGTTAGCTAGCATGATCAGCATCCGCTGGTTATCTTTAGTAATAGGTTTTCTGGTAATAAAGTTATCTGCGAAGATAATTCCGTTAACCTTGTCTTTAGCTTTTAGGGGAACAATTACCAGTTCGTCGGTTTTTAATATCTGGATGACCGGATCTTGGGCATAATTATGAATAGTCTCTCTGGTTAAATGCAGAGGCATCCCATCCGTTGCCACTAGGTTTAAAAGACTGTCTTTTTTATCGTGGATCGATATTTTGAGGTGTTGGACCTGGCGGTTAAAGCCGGACACTTGACTGTGTTGGGAAATGGTGTAGGTATTAATCAAGTCATCCATATCCATTTTCTGTTGTTCGATTGACCACCAGACCCGGTTAGCCTCCTCATGGCTCTCCGGCCCGATGCCCATTTTACCTTCAATGATCCCGTCTTTTTCATTAACCAGGAAAAGCATCGCCCGGTTAAATCCTAATCCCATATGAGCCGTCACTCCGGTAAGGATAATGTAAAGGATTTCGTCCAGCTTAAGGGTGGTGCGCATGGCATTGGAGATTTCGTAAAGTATAGATAATTCAACCTTAGTTCGCTCCAGTTCCTGCATGCCCCGTTCCAGATCATATTTTATTTTGCTCAGTTCTTCAGACATAGGATAAATTTAGCATATTTCTAAGCCAATGTCAACCTAAGGTGTATTTTCTAAAAAGATATATATTT
>JAHKAP010000030.1 GCA_018825985.1 Candidatus Omnitrophota bacterium | reverse complement strand
TAAGCTTTAGCTGGGATCTGGGAGAGCTGATTTGGAACCAGGATCAGACTTCTATTGATGTCCGTTCTAAACTTATGGTTCAGCTCAGGGATGATGTTCTGAATGAAATCACCAAACTTTATTTTGAACGCATAAGGGTTAAAATGGAGCTGGATAATGTCTCCATCGAAGATAGGAAAAAGAGGTTTGAAAAAGAACTCAGGCTTCAGGAGCTTACCGCTATGATTAATGGCCTGACCGGAGGTTTTTTCTTGCAGAAAGCTAATAATTAAGTATTGTGTCCCCGGAAGATTTTTGGTATAAATAGTCTAGGAGGAATTGTTATAAAATGGAAAATACAGATAAACTGGCTGGGTCTTTTTTAGCCAGGTTAAAAGAAGAGAAATTCGAGGGCCAATTAAGGTCTTTATTCGCTAAGCCTAAGGTAGAAGCAGAGGCTTTAAGTCCTTATATGACTAAGATCGGTTTTGACAGGGAAGAAAACCGTTTAGGCTGGACTGTGGCTAATCTGGAATGGATCTTTAAGAATCCGGATAAAATAGCCCGGGTTTTAAAAGACGCTCAGTTTATCCGGGATAATTTTAAATTCGTTATTTTTTGCGGTATGGGCGGTTCAGGATTGAGTGTTCAGGTGGTTAAGGATACCTTTGGCGAGAAAAAAGTAAAGCTATATAGCTTAAGGACTACCGACCCACAGATGATCAAAGAGATCTTAAAAGATATTGCCGGCTCAGAAGATAACCCCGCGCTTAAAGCGGCCCTGGAAAAAACCTTGGTTCTGGCGATAAGCAAATCCGGCACCACCCAGGAGACTGTTTCGCATAAGAAATATTTTGAAGATTTATTTAATAAGCTTTCATTGGATATTAAAAAAAATATGTGGGTGATAACCGATAAAGGGACGCCCATGGATACGGGCGTTTATGAGCAAAGGGATATCCAGCTTAACTGCAGGGGAGATATCGGAGGAAGATTTACTGCGCCTACTACCAATGTTTTTTTACTTCCTCTGGCAATTACTGTTCCGGAAAAATTAGAAGTAATACTCAAAAATACCCTGGAGATGAATAATGTTAATAATATAGAGCAGGATGTTTTTTTGAAATTAGGGGCATATCTTTATTTTATGGCGGCGAAGCTGGGTAAAGATAAATTAACTATGTTTATGCCTGAGGAATTAAAAGATATCCCGCTCTGGGCAGAACAGTTATTCGAAGAATCTTTAGGCAAGGACGGCAAGGGCGTAACTTTATTTTATGGAGAGGAATTATCTCCGGAAGAATTAAAGCCGCAGGATAAGAATGACCGGGTATTTTTCAGGATCAATATAGGGGGCAGGGTTACCAATCCCGATCTTTGGGATTTTCTTACCACGAATTATTATCCGGTTTTTGAGATTAATGTAAAAGATATCTATTCTATCGGCGGCATAATGCTCGGGTTTCAGCGCTCAGTTGCGGCCATAGCATATCTGTGGGATGTTTGTTTTGTGAACCAGCCGGCTGTTGAAGGATATAAAAAAGGCACCCGGGAAGTTATGTCTGGGATTAAGATAGGAGAGGAGGTAAAAGTTCCGGCAGCCTGGAAATTTGCTTCTTTAAATACTTTAAAATTATATTATTCTCCTTTAATTGAAGCCGGGATTATGAAAGAAGTTGATATTGAGACAGAGGTTAAGAGGCTGGGATTTAACCTGGGTAATGTTCCGGCAGTAGGCGCGGCGATAATCAATATCTTAAGATCCGGAGATAATTTTCAGGCCGCAGAGCTTATTTCTTATGGAAGAATGGCTAAAGGGATAGATGAAATTCTGTCCGGGGCCAGGCATAATATATTTACCAGCGGGTTGAAGATGCCTTCTAAATTAGGAGAAGGCCCGGATAAGAACCATTCGTTCCATCAGAATATAGAAGCCGGAAAAAACATGTGGCTATCAGTTTATTTTATGGCTAATAAGATAGAGCAGCCAAAGGTTTTAGAATTTGATTCCAATCTATTAAAGGCCCAGGCTATCGGTACAGTTAAGTCTCTGGTAAATAATAAACGCGCAGTTATCTTGGTTGCTTTTGATGGTACGGCCCAAGGATCAGGGCCTGACCTGAAAGAGTTTTTTAATAAAACCGCGCAGATTCTTAATCTAAAAATAAAATGAAAGAAGTTTTATCCATAATCTTAGGTGGTGGCAGGGGGACCAGGCTTTACCCTTTGACCAAATACCGGGCCAAACCGGCAGTGCCGCTCGCCGGTAAATACCGGCTAATCGATATTCCTATCAGCAATTGCCTTAATTCTGGGTTAAATAAGATACTTATTCTGACCCAATTCAATTCGGCTTCCTTAAACCGCCACATATTCCGGGCTTATAAATTTGATCATCTCTCAGATGGTTTTGTAGAGGTAGCTGCGGCAGAACAATCCGTGGAATATGGCGATTGGTTCCAGGGTTCGGCTGACGCGGTAAGAAAATCCTACAAGCATTTTAACGATCCCCGGATAAAACATCTGATCATACTCTCCGGAGACCAACTATATAAAATGAACATTATGGATATGTTTAAATTCCATTTAGAGAAGGAGTCCGAAGTTACGGTTGCCTGTAATCCGGTAGGTATGGAAGAAGCCGAGGGCCTGGGGATTATGGGAATTAATAAAGATAGTCAGATCCGTAAATTTGTGGAAAAGCCTAAAAAAAATGAAGAGGTTTCTGATCTGGCTATCCAGGACGAAGGCAGGAAAAAATTCCTGTCTTCGATGGGCATCTATATTTTTAATAAAGATATTTTGATGAGATTATTAAAGGATGCTTCTAAAGTTGATTTTGGCAGGGAGATAATTCCCGAGGCGGTGAATGTTTGCAAGACCTACGCGTTTATCCATCATGGTTATTGGAGGGATATTGGGTCTATTCCGTCTTTTTACGAAGAGAACCTGGCTTTTGCCCAGGACCATCCTCCGCTGGACCTTTTTGATGAAGAGTGGCATTTCTTCACCCGGCCCAGGCACTTGCCGCTATCTAAATTCTCTGATTGCCATATTGAAAATTCCAGTATTGCCGATGGGGTGATAGCCGAAAAATCAAAGATCATTCATTCTATAATCGGCCTGCGCAGTAAAATAGGCTCCGATACAGTGATCAAGGATTCGGTATTAATGGGAAATGATTATTATGGTAGTGGCAAGGCCGCAAGCACTAACCCCGCTATAGGAAAGAACTGTTTAATTAGCAAGTCTATTGTAGATAAAAATGTCAGGATAGGGGATAATGTTAAGCTGGTAAACGAAAATTCGGTTATGGATTATGAAGATGAGTATTGTGTGATCCGTAATGGTATTATTATAATCCCCAAGGGCACGATTATACCGTCCGGAACAGTGATATAGATTAGTTGCTTTTATCGAAATTTTCTGTTATAAATAATAGCATATAAATTTTGGAGAGGTGGCAGAGTGGTCGATCGCGCGCGCTTGGAGAGCGCGTGACCCAAAAGGTCCCAGGGTTCAAATCCCTGCCTCTCCGATATACCTTTTACGGTAACCCATACCACTGCAATAATAACCTACCAAAAACATCGTATCCTCTAGTAAAATCAAGTAGTTACATT
>JAHKAP010000029.1 GCA_018825985.1 Candidatus Omnitrophota bacterium | reverse complement strand
GGTTTTACGCTTCTAGAACTTATGATAGTGATTATTATCGTAGGTGTTCTAGCAACCTTAGGTATTACCCAGTATCAGACAGCTATTGAAAGAGCTAGGGGAGCTGAGGCTCGCCAAGTGATCAGTCAGTTGCGCAGTATGTGTGCCGCTTTATATATGGGATCAAAATTAGCCAGCGATTGTAGCGATGCAAGGTTAGGCATCGGTACTACTAATGACTTGCTTCCTTCTGTCTGTAGGTCAAGCCATTATTTTAGATACGGAACTGGTGTTGTCGGAAATGTTGTTACCTTTACAGCCACTAGATGCACCTCAGGCGGTAAGACTCCTCAAGCTGCCACGACAGGTACGGCTGCTGTAGCGACAGATTATAGCGCTGGGACTGATACCTGGTCCGGGACTTATTAGAATTTACGTTTTTATTTTGGATAGTTTAATTTCCACTGAGAGGGCGAAACATAGCGTTTCGTCCTTCATCGGTTTATAATTGCCGGGTAAATCCAGATGAAAAAAAGTTATACACTGACTGAATTAATGGTCGTTTTAATAATAGTCGGTGTATTAGCTGTCTTGGCTATTCCAATTATTACCGGTCCAAAAGAGCAGGCTATGGATAATGAAGCTAAGGTAAATCTTAAGCTGATACAAGCCGCACAAAAGATCTATAATATGGAATATTCCCAATATTGGCCTGCCTCGGGCGCCACAAGCAACCAAATCCTTAATGATAATTTATGGCTTTCTCTACCCAGTCCGACTACTACCCGGAACTGGAATTACACGGCTGATGGTTCAGGCAATATTACTGCTACCCGCTTTGGAGGGACTAAGTCCTGGGTGCTTAATATAACTGCTACTGAACCTTACTCTCCATAATTGAGTTCTTAGAATGGACAAAAAAGGCATGACTTTGCTTGAAATTGTTATTTCTATGCTGATACTGTCACTTGTTACGATCGGCACAGCCAATGTATTCATCTCCGCAAAAAAGCACGTTATCTTAAACCGTTCCAAAATGGTAGCTATCGGCCTGGCCAGGTCTTATTTGGAGAGTTTACAGGTCAATGTGACTCAGGATACTTGGGATCTTAGCGGCAACAATCTTTGTTTAGGGGTATATCCGCCGTTCAATGATACATTTAATCCTGGAATGAATTACACGATCCGGCGTAAGGTCGATACCAATCCAGCGGCCGGGATCGACGCGCGCAGAGTGACCCTTACTATTGCCTGGGATGAGAAGTCTTCATAATAAATCCGTAACCTTAATTGAACTATTATTGGCTGTTGTTTTGATTTGGCTGGTTATTCTGGCAGTATCCAATATTGATATGTTCAGTAAGGGATATTTGTTGAGCGCTGAGCGCCGGTCCAGGCTTCAGAACGAGCTTTGCCTGGTAGCTGATGATATATGTAAAAATGTAGCTCAGGCTCCCGGAGACCTGACCGGCGCGGCAGTTATTAAAACCGGAGCTGATTTAATTGTAAAAAGGGAACCGCCGGCTTCGCCGGCCACTTTCACTTATACCTTGACTAATTACAAGATCCAAAAAAACTTAAATAATTTAAACATATTGCCTGCTATTACTAGTTTTGTGTTTAATCCTCTTGATAATGGTATAGGAGTCGAGTTAAATATAGCCGGAAGATATGACCCCGCTCTGTCTGTTTCGCCTAATAATCCGGAGGCCAGCATCTCCACTAAATGTTATAGCCATCAGGCCAGTGCCCGTTAGAAATATCCAAAGGCCGCTCATGACAGCTGTCTGTGGAAAACGACTGTTAAGATACACCTTAAGCGCTCTGGGTATCTGTCTGTTGGGCCTGATCATTTATTCCAATACCTTCCGCAGCCCGTTCTTTTTCGATGATTTCTCCGGTATAGTCAATAATTCAAGCATAAAAAACCTGCATAATTTAAAGTCCATATTCAATTTCTGGCCTCCGCGATTTATCACCCATCTTTCTTTTGCCGTTAATTATCATTTCTCCCGGCTCGATGTGTTTGGATATCATCTTCTGAATATAATCATACATCTGGGTTCGTCAATTTTAACCTGGTTGTTCTGCCTGGCGGTCTTTTCAACTCCGGCTATGAGAAAAGAGAGGATCACTAGCCATAAATACCTGATTTCTTTATTTGCCGGGTTAATATTCGCGGTTCATCCAGTTCAGACCCAGGCAGTGACCTATATTATCCAGAGAGCAGCTTCTCTGGCAACGTTTTTTTATCTGGCATCATTATTTTTTTATATTAGATCACGCCTGTCAAATCCCGCAATAAACAGTAGAAATTTTTACTATTTTCTTTCTCTGCTATCGGCGATAGTGGCGATGTCCACCAAAGAAATAACAATAACCCTGCCCTTGATGATCATATTGATCGAATATTGTTTATTTAAGAAAGAAATGGGGATAAATTGGAAGAGGACCTATCCTTTCCTCAGCATGCTTTTGATTATACCCGCGGCATTGTTAACTGCTGGATTAATTGATTCTCCGGGAATGAAAATGACGTCCGGGTATCTACCAGCTATCCGGACTGTAAATTATATTTTGACTGAGCCGCGGGTTATAGTTACCTATATCAGACTTCTGTTTGTACCGGTAAACCAAAATTTAGATTACGATTATCCTATTGCGAAAAGCCTGTTGGAACTGCCTGTTTTATACAGTCTGCTTTTAATAATAATTATCGTAATTATAGCGTTCCGCGCCTATCCTAAATTTAGGTTAATCTCGTTTGGCATATTTTGGTTCTTTCTGACCATTTTGCCTGAATCAAGCATCATGCCGCTTCAGGATGTGATATTTGAGCATAGGCTTTATCTGCCCATGGCGGGATTCAGCATTTTTCTGGCAAGTATCGCGTATTACGCCATCGGCAGGAAAAACTTATTTTCAATGACTCTGATATTGGGTTTAATAATTAACTGGTATGCAGTTTCAACTTATAACAGGAACTTTTACTGGAAAGACGGAATTACTTTATGGAATGATACTATAGGAAAATCTCCCAATAAAGCCGGTCCTTACGTAAGCCGGGGTATTGTTTATATTCAGAGAAAAGAATTTGATAAAGCAATGTTTGATTTTAATCGGGCCCTGCGCATTGATAATAATTACCCGCAGGCCCATAATGGGCAGGGAGTGGTTTATGGTAACAGGGGTGAATATGAATCAGCGGTTTCCGCATTTACCCGGGCATTAAACCTAGACGCGAAATACGCGGAAGCTTATTGCAACCGGGGCCTGGCTTATACTGCTAAAAAGGATTATGTTAAAGCCGAAGAAGATTTTAATCGGGTTTTAAATGTATATCCAAATTATACGCCCGCCTATATTAGCTTGGGTAAGTTGTATTCACAGACAAACAAATACCTGGAAGCCCTCGCGCAGTATAACAATGCTTTGAGATTAGAGCCCGCGTCTTTAGAGGTACATTCCGCCATAATTGCATTATATTCTGATATGGGCGAAAATGATCTAGTGATAGAATTCTGCCGGAAAGCATTAGATATCGATCCAAAATATGCGCCGGCATATATTAATCTTGGGGTAGCTTACGGTATGGTGGGCGACTTTATGAACGCCATAAAATATTCTAAGATGGGTGTAGCGCTTGACCAGAATTCGGCTTTAGCTCATTACAATTTATCCGTAGCCTATTATTATATTAGAGAATACGCTTTAGCGATAAAACATTGCAATGTGGCTATCAGGCTTAATTATCCGGTAAGTTCAGATTATCTGGAAGCTTTAAAACCATATAGTAAGTAGGCCACTCTTTTTTATAAAGACGATTCACAAAAAAATATTAATTTATAAAAAAACTTGTATTTAACATAAAAATGTGATAATTTAAATACTCGTATTAGATTAAGAAAAGGAGGAACAATATGAAAAGGGGTTTTACGCTTCTAGAACTTATGATAGTGATTATTATCGTAGGTGTTCTAGCAACCTTAGGTATTACCCAGTATCAGACAGCTATTGAAAGAGCTAGGGGAGCTGAGGCTCGCCAAGTGATCAGTCAGTTGCGCAGTATG
>JAHKAP010000028.1 GCA_018825985.1 Candidatus Omnitrophota bacterium | reverse complement strand
CGTATGCTGCATCCCGATGCAATGCGCCGGCTGATTTCTTCTCGCTCCATAGGCGTGATTCTTTGATATCTAATCATTGGCAACTCCTTTCTTCTGCTATTATAGCAGATTAAGGTGTTGCATTAGTAGCTTGAACCGAATCTGCCTTATTGTAACTAACATATACCGCAATTATTTATAACGAAGGGACCTGTCCCCCTAACCATATCTTTTTAGGTTTAGTTGTATGGTTTGTGATTTATGTTAAAATGAATGATATCAAACAAAGGAAGATGAATAATGAGGCTAAAAATAAAGTGAATCCAGGGAATAAATAAAAAAGGATAATCAAAATGATTCTGGTCTGGATAAAATTCGCAATCTGCGCCGGGTTAATTCTTTTTAGCGGTAAGCGTGTCGCTAAATACGGAGATATTATAGCGGAAAAAACCGGGTTAGGGGGCCTGTGGATCGGAGTGGTATTGGTGGCGATTGCCACCAGCCTGCCGGAGATATTTACCGGGATAGGCAGCGTAGTATTTGTCGATGCGCCTGACCTTACCGTCGGCAATCTATTCGGAGCAAATACCTACAATCTTTTTAATATCGCCCTACTGGATTTTTTGAATAAAGGCGGCCCTTTATTAAGCGCGGTTTCTCCAGGTCAACTTTTAACCGCCGGATTAAGCCTGGTTGTGTTATTGATCGCCTGCGCTGGGATATTCTTAAGTTTGAAACTGCCACAATTGAGTATCATTAATATCAGTTTATATAGTTTCCTGATTTTAGCGGCTTACCTGGTTTCAGTAAGAATAATTTTTAGATTTGAAAACAGCCAGCAGAAAGAATTAAAAGAAAAAGGCAATAACGAAACAGTTTTTAAATATGATGGGATATCGCTTAAAAAAGCCGTTATTTACTATTGTATATTTGCTTGCCTGATCGCGGTTGCCGGGATCTGGCTGGCTTATATCGGCGGGGAGTTAGCTCAAATTTTGGGAATGGGAAAAAATTTCATCGGAAATATATTTTTAGGGCTTGCCACTACTTTGCCGGAAATAACAGTTTCAATAGCTGCTTTGCGCTTGGGGGCTAAAGAGATGGCTGTAGCAAATATGCTTGGCTCAAACCTTTTTAATATGGCCATTATTTTTATTAATGATTTATTTTACCGAAAGGCCCCGATATTTCTAGCGATCTCCCAGCAGAATATTTTTACCGGTTTTACCGTGGCCTTAATGACTATTGTTATTTTCGCGGGCCTAATCTTAAAACCGCGGAAGAAGACCAGATTGGGGTTAAGCAGTTATGCTTTATGGTTGGTTGTGATCTTTATTATTGGAGCGTATGTTAGTTTTATTCTTGGTATCCGCTGATCTGGCTTGATATTTGACCCGTCCGCTATATAATAACAATAACATTAAATAAGCCAAAGGAGTCGCAGAAAATACAACTGCTCGCAAAAACAGAAAATATAATAGGAAAGGGTATCTAAGAAACAATGAATAATAAGGTTTGGCATAATCTAAGCAAAGAAAACATTCTTTTAGAATTTAATTCGTCTAACCAGGGTTTAACGAGCCAGGAGGCTGGCAGGCATTTAACGAGCTTCGGCCCTAATAAATTAAAAGAGGCAAAGAAGATTTCCGTCATTAGTTTGTTTTTGGAGCAGTTTAAGAGCTTTTTAATTGCGATTCTTTTAGCGGCGACAGTCATCTCCGTAAGTATTGGAGAATATGTTGAAGGCATAGTTATTCTTGCGATTGTAGTGATGTCGGCGGTATTGGGGTTTATTCAGAATTTCCGCGCAGAAAAGGCTCTGCAGTCGCTCAAAAAGATGCTTCAGCCTGCGGCGCGCGTAATCCGGGATGGCAATGAGCTGGAAGTTTTGGCTGAAAATATTGTGCCGGGGGATATTGTTTTAATTAATGCGGGAGACCGCATGGTAGCTGATTGCCGAATTTTAGAAGCAATGAGTTTTAAAGTAGATGAGGCGGTTTTAACCGGAGAATCTGTTCCGATAGAAAAGTCAGATAAGGTATTGCCCCAAGATACTTCGCTTCCCGAAAGAACTAATATGCTTTTTGCCGGCACAGCCTGTGCCTATGGGCGGGCAAGGGCAATTGTGGTGGCCACAGGAATGCAGACCGAATTTGGTAAAATCGCCGCTTCTTTAGAGGAAATAAAAGAAGAAAAGACCCCTCTTCAGGTAAGCGTAGATAATTTAGGCAAATGGTTGGGGGTTTTGACGCTTGCGATATGTTTATTGGTTGGTATTCTGGGAATCCTAAGGGGGTATCCTATATTAAAGATGTTTATCTGGGCAATTGCCTTGGCCGTAGCTGCAGTCCCCGAAGCATTGCCCGCGGTAATTACCATCTGCCTGGCTTTAGGAACCAGGCGGATGGTTAAGCGTAATGCCTTGGTAAGAAGGCTAAGTAGTGTTGAGACTCTCGGTTCAACCAATATAATCTGTTCGGATAAGACAGGGACATTGACCAAGGGGGAAATGAGTGTACGCAAAATATTTCTGGATAATATAGAAATAGAGGTAACCGGAGTAGGATATACGCCCGAGGGTGAATTTATCATTAAAAAAGAAAGTCCGGGCGCTTACGCGACAGGTTTGGATTTGCTGCTTAAGGCCGGCCTTTTATGCAATGATAGCCGTTTACTCAACAGTGGCGGAAAATGGCAGGTCTTGGGTGATCCCACAGAAGCAGCGTTAATAGTAGCCGCGCGTAAGCAAGGGCTTCTCAAAGAAAATTTAGAAAAAGATTATCCGCGCGTAGATGAAATACCTTTTTCTTCTGAGCGTAAGCTGATGACCACTATCCATAAATATCAAGACCGGCTTTTCGTTTTCTCCAAAGGCGCGGGAGAGGTAATTTTAGAGAGATCTATGTTGAGCATTGAAGAAAGGCAAAAGTTATTGAATAGATTACATACTATGGCAGGCGAAGGCCTGCGCACCCTGGCTTTTGCTTATAAAGAAATTGTTTCGGAACTGCCTAAGGGGGAGGTAGAAAAAGACTTTGTATTCTTGGGCTTTATGGGCATGATCGATCCGCCGCGGCAAGAAGTTAAAGAAGCGATTAGCCTCTGCAAGCAAGCTGGCATAAAGACAGTGATGATAACCGGAGACCATCTTTTGACTGCTAAGGTAATTGGTAGAGAGATAGGTATATGGAATAAAGGGTTGGCGTTGTCTGGAGACGACCTTGATAGAACCTCCGATGAAGAATTAGCTCGGAATATTAATGATATCGAAATTATTGCCCGCGTCTCACCCCAACATAAATTACGCTTAGTGGATGCCTTTCAAAAACGAGGCGATATTGTAGCAATGACTGGCGATGGGGTAAACGATGCTCCTGCCTTAAAAAAATCAGATATCGGAGTGGCTATGGGTATCTCCGGAACCGAAGTAAGCAAAGAATCCTCGAATTTAATCCTCTTAGATGACAATTTTGCCACTATTGTCAATGCGGTGGAGGAAGGACGAAACATCTTCAAGAATACCAAGAATTTCTTCACCTATGGCTTGAGTTGTCATATCGGAGAGATCCTGATTATGTTCATCGCAATACTAGCCGGTTTTCCTTTGCCGCTCGTCGCCACCCAAATCTTATGGGTGAATCTTATTACCGATGGATTTCCGCCTATGGCTTTGAGTGTTGAGCCCATTACTCCGGATATAATGCAAAGGCCTCCCCGCAGGAGAAAAGAAGGTTTTTTTACCAGAAGAGCTTTGTTCTTTGGTTTTGGCATAGGCGCGCTTATCGCTATTCAGGGTTTAATTGTGTTTTTATATGGCTTAGATACCTCTTTAGTTAAAGGGCAAACCATGGTTTTCTGCCTAATCACTATTTCAGAGATGTTTAACGCCTTTAACTGGCGTTCAGATAGAGTGTCTCTATTTAAATTAGGATTTTTTACAAATAAACCTTTAATCTTTGCTGTAATAACAACTGTACTTTTACAAATTTCCGTTGTCTATGCGCCATTTTTACAAAAATCTTTTAATACTACACCATTAAACCTTACTGACTGGTTTTTGATTGTGCTTTTGGGTTCAACCACGTTTATCTTTATGGAAGGAGTTAAGTTTATAGAAAAACATAGACGGCAAAATAATGCGATAAATCAATAGTGCAGTTATAAAAATCGAAGTAAATAAAAAATGAAGCGCTTAACCAAATATTTTATTACCGGGCCTTTAGCGGTATTTCCGATTTTTATTAGTATATAAATGGATGATTAGGCGCGGTTGGTTTGGAAAGATCTGATTTATTATCTTGATAAATTTCCGGAGGGTTTAGATAGTCAAGCCGTCATCTCGCATTTAGATGCGGGACGGCTTTTTTGTTGCCGAAGAATAAAAGGCCGGAGACCAGGGATGCTTATGAATGATAAAGATTAAATTCGGGATAGCTCAATTTTTGCTGGTCTTTTCCGTGGTTTTGACGCAGGCGTCAGCGCAGACGATATTGTTGTCTGCCGAGGAGGTAAGCTTTATCGGCGAAAGGGTTTTTGAGAACGAATGCGCGTCAAATAACGAGAATTTAATCGCCTGGAATGAAGGCGAGGATTTTTTGTCTTTAGGGATTGGGCATTTTATCTGGCATCCAGCGAATAGCAGGCGTATCTTTGAGGAAAGTTTTGTGAAGTTTCTTGAATATGCCAAAGCTTCCGGTGAAAAAAGCCCGCCATGGCTTGATAAAAAAACCTTTCCCGAATGCCCCTGGGATTCGCGCGATGATTTCTTAAACGCGAAAAGCGACGTCCGGTTAATAGAACTAAAAGAATTTTTGATAAGGACAAAACCTTTGCAGTCCGCCTTTATTCTGAAAAGGTTAGAAGATGCCTTGCCGCTGATTTTAATGCGCGCGCCGGAAAGTAGCCGCGAAAAGATAGCTTCGCAGTTTAATCGCGTCGCTTCTGCGCCTTCCGGGATTTATGCTTTAGCGGATTACGTTAATTTTAAAGGATTGGGAATAGCGCTGTCCGAAAATTACCAGGGTAAGTCCTGGGGGTTGCTTCAGGTTTTAGAAGGAATGAGGGGAGAGATTGAGGCCCCTGACGCTATCAGAGAATTCGCGCTTTCGGCAAATATTGTGCTTATGGATCGCGTGAAAAATTCTCCTTTAGGCCGTAATGAGCAAAAATGGCTGCCAGGATGGCAGAAAAGGGTTGATTCGTATATCAAATAGGGCATTTTAATCTTGCTAATAAGGGAGCGGTAATTATTATTGACAACTATCTCAGGTATGTTAACATACATACCAATTTTTGAAAATCGCAAAATAATAAAATAATTCATATATTTTTGAAAGGAGCGGAGTAAAAATGGGTTTTGACCTATTGTTATTGGCACCAGTTGGTTCGATTTTAGCTTTAGGTTTTGCGTTTTATCTGGCCTTAAGTATCTTAAAGATGGATGAAGGTACGGATAGAATGAAGGAAATTGCTCAGGCGGTCCGCGTTGGGGCTCAGGCCTATTTAAGAAGGCAATATCTTGGTGTTTCTATATTCTTTATCGTGGTATTTTTTATTCTTCAGGTTATGGTCTGGAAGAATTATCTGGTAATTTTTGTGCCGTTTGCTTTTTTAACCGGGGGTATTTTTTCAGGTTTATCCGGTTTTATCGGTATGTCTATTGCTACGCAGTCTTCTAACCGGACAGCCCAAGCTGCTTCTAAGAGTCTGAATTCAGGATTGTGTGTGGCTTTTTCAAGCGGGGCAGTAATGGGCCTTGCGGTTGTGGGTTTAGGCTTATTGTATTTGAGTATCTGGTATTATTTCCTAAATTGGTATTATTCTTGTCACCCGATTCCGTTGGGAACTGATAAAATTGCGGCGATTACCTCTACTATGCTTTGTTTTGGCATGGGCGCTAGCTCTATGGCGCTATTTGCCAGGGTAGGCGGGGGTATTTTTACTAAAGCTGCAGATGTGGGCGCGGATCTGGTAGGTAAAGTAGAAGCAGGTATCCCTGAGGATGATGCCCGTAACCCGGCAGTGATTGCGGATAACGTAGGTGATAATGTTGGCGATGTCGCCGGTATGGGAGCTGATCTTTATGAATCTTATGTTGGTTCGATTGTTGCTACTTCTGCTTTAGGGGTTGCTGCTGGCATGGGGGTGGCTGGGGTGACTGTGCCGATGGTTATGGCAGCGGTAGGAATTATCGCTTCAATTATAGGGACTTTTTTTGTTAAATGCGGAGAGCAGGTGAATCAAAAAGCCCTTCTGACAGCTTTACGCAGAGGCGTATTTACGAGTTCATTTTTAGTTGCGGTAATTTCATTTTTCTTGATTAAGTATACTTTAGGTATCGAGCATATTGGTGTTTACTGGTCAGTTTTGGCAGGCTTAATTGCCGGTGTTTTAATCGGTTTATGCACCGAGTATTATACCTCTAGCGGCTTTAAGCCAACCCGTTCTATTGCTGATGCCTCTTTAACCGGTCCGGCAACCGTAATTATCGGTGGCATTGCTGTAGGCATGATGTCTACCGCGATTCCGGTAATTATTGTTTGTGTTGCGATTATGATCAGCTTTTTTGCATCTGGCGGGGCAACAAACTTTAGTGCCGGCCTTTATGGTATTGCCATTTCGGCAGTGGGTATGCTTTCTACTTTGGGCATTACTTTAGCTACTGACGCCTATGGACCGGTTGCTGATAATGCCGGCGGAAATGCAGAGATGGCTAAGTTGCCTCCTGAAGTAAGAAAGAGGACCGATGCTTTGGATGTTCTTGGTAATACTACGGCAGCCACCGGCAAAGGTTTTGCTATCGGTTCAGCAGCCCTGACAGCATTGGCATTGATAGCTGCCTATAAGAATCAGGTTATGTTTTTTGGTAAAGATATAAATGCTAATATGATGAATCCAACGGTGTTGGTGGGTTTGTTTCTAGGGGGGATGTTGCCGTTCTTATTCTGCTCTTTAACTATGCGGGCAGTAGGCCGGGCAGCCAGCAAGATTGTTGTTGAAGTACGCAGGCAGTTTAAGGAAATAATTGGTATTATGGAGGGCAAAGCTAAACCGGATTATGCGCGCTGTGTAACTATTGCTACCGCAGCTGCGCAAAAAGAGATGATTGCGCCATCTCTTTTAGCAATTGTTGCCCCTATAGTTGTGGGTTTATTAATCGGTATTGATGCTGTTGCCGGGCTGTTGATAGGCGCAACAGTTACCGGGTTTGTTTTGGCGGTTATGATGGCCAACTCCGGTGGCGCCTGGGATAATGCTAAGAAATTTATAGAAGAGGGGCATTATGGCGGTAAAGGGTCGGCTGCGCATAAAGCTACGGTGGTTGGCGATACTGTGGGAGACCCATTTAAGGATACTTCTGGCCCCAGCTTAAATATATTAATTAAGCTTATGTCCATGGTTTCTATTGTATTTGCTTCGTTTATTATCCGCAACACGTTATTTAAGTAATTTAATTAGGGACAGCGACTATTTATTTTTCGAAAAATAGTCGCTGTCCCTAATTATTTTCTCCCGTCCCATGGTTATATTGCGGAAAGAACGCCTAATTTCTTGATATTTAAGCTTTAAGTTGTATAATATATGAATCCGCTATGGTTGTAAATAAGTTGGAACTGTATAAGTGGATCAAGATCGCCGGGATGCTTTCGTTTATACCTTTCGTTATGATCGTTGGTATTTCTGCCGGGTATTTTATCGGCGGTCTATTAGTGAAAAAGTTTAATACCCCGCCGGTAGCGATTCCGATATCCGTTGTGGCGGGTATTTTTGTGTCGGCGGTAGAGGTTATAAGGATAGTCAGGCTGGTAATAAGAATAAACAAGTAAGACAAGGGAAGGGTTTAGTATGGGAATCTGGCGGGATGTGATATGCGCATTCGGTATTGTCAGCCTTCTCTCATTAATTGCCTGGAGGGTTAGCCGCAAGGCGACTTTAATCCCTGGCAGGCTGCAGAGCGCTTTAGAGTTATTTGCCGCCGGAACAGACGATTTTGTCTGCGGTATTCTCGGCCCAAAAGGAAGAAGATACACCTCTTTTATCGGGACACTATTCATATTTATCCTTTTTATGAATTTATTGGTGGTAATTCCGTTTATGAAATCTCCTACAGCCAGCTGGTCAACTACTCTGGGCTTGGCCCTATGCGTTTTTGTTTATGTGCAGTATTCGGCGATAAGAGAATTGGGTTTTTTGGGTTATTTGGACCATCTTATGGGTAAACCCCGGGGGATATTGGCTTTTTCGCTGGTCATCCCCCTGTTAATGTTCTTTATGCATATTATAGGCGAGCTAATTAAGCCCCTGAGTTTATCTCTGCGTTTACGCAGTAATATTTGGGGGGATGAAATGTTAATGGCGATAGTGGCCGGGTTTGGATTAAAAGGGGTTATCCTATTATTTTTTAATACTATTATCGCGATCACTGAGGGGATTATTCAGGCATTTGTTTTCGGGCTTCTGACCACTATATATTTCGCGATATATTTGGTGCAGGAGGAATAAGGTTCAAGCGAATTTGTAAGTACGGCGAAAAATCGTATTCATATCCTGCTACGCAAACACGTATACCTTCGATAGAGAAGTTTGCTTCGTAGGATTTCACTAGATGCGCCAAAAGGCGGCGCATAATTGTGTTCAAGCTCAAGGAGGTTAATATGGATTACAAGGTGGCTTTGGCGTTTACTGTTCCGTTAGGATTAGGCATAGTGGCGGTTGGTTCGGCATTAGCCCTGGGTAAGGCTGTTTCCGCGGCAATGGAGGCAACCGGCAGGCAACCTGAGGCAGGAATCAAGATATTGATTAATATGGCTGTAGGTTGCGCGCTTATTGAGGCCTTGACCATCTACGCGCTTTTGCTCGCTTTTAACCTGGCAGCTAAGATATAAGATTATAATATGGAATTTCTTAAGTTTTTAAGCGCCAGCGAGATCGTTGCCCAAATCGTTAATTTTCTGCTTTTATTGTTTCTTCTGCGTTTATTTTTCTGGAAACGCATCCTTAAACTATTAGATGAAAGAAAAGCCCGTATTACTTCGGAATTTAAAAATATAGAAGAGGCTAAAAAAGGGATGGAAGGTTTAAAGGCTGAATATGAAACAAAACTAAATTCTATAGAGGCGATCACCAAGGTCAAGATCCAGGAAGCGGTTGATGAGGGTAAGATCAAGGCCGTAGAGATAATCAAAAAAGCAAACCTGGAGGCCCAGAAAAACATTGATTCAGCCAGGGCAGACATAAAATACGAGATCAATAAAGCTAAAGAGCAGCTTAAGGAAGAGATCATCGACCTGACTATCGGCGCGGTTGAAGGGGTAATAAAAGATAAGCTGACTGAGGCCGACGACAAAAAAATAGTGGAAGAATTCTTAAAAAATATAGATAAGGCGTAATGAAGAATAAGCCGGTGGCTAAAAGATATGCTGAGAGTTTTTTAGAATTTATAAGGCCATCCATCGGCATGGCTAGCGCCCTTAGAGAATTGAAAGATTTAAAGTTGATACTGCATGATAATCCTGATTTTGAAAAGTTTCTGGATAACCCTGACATTGCCTATAATGAAAAGATTGGGATTATTGATAGGACGCTTGAGGATTTTTCCGGGGAAATCCGGGACTTTCTTAAATTGCTTTTAGAAAAAGGCCGTATCGGATGCATTATTGATATCTGTGATTATGCCAGGGTTAATTACTCTAAAGGCGAAGGCATAGATGTTTTATTAAAAACAACTTACCCGCTGGATTTGAGCCTGATCAGGAAGATAAAAGAAAAATTGGAAGATAAGTTTAAAAAGAGGTTAGTTTTTCACCTTGAATTAGACGCGGATTTGTTGGGTGGGATACAGGTAACCGTAGGCAATACTTTAATTGACGGTTCGGTGAGGAAACGCCTTAACGACCTCAGGAAGAAGTTAATGGCAGTCAGGGTTAATTAATATGGATATAAGGCCGGAAGAAGTCACATCAGTAATCAAGCAGGAATTAAAAAAATATAAAATCCAGCTCGATCTTGAAAACGTGGGCAGCGTTATCCAGGTCGGAGATGCAATTGCCAGGGTCTATGGTCTGGACGATGTGATGGTAGGGGAGATTATTGAATTCCCTAATCAAGTTATGGGGATGGTCTTGAACCTTGAGGAAGATAGTGTCGGAGCGGTTATCTTTGGCCCAGACAATCCTGACCGGGATATAAAAGAAGGCGATATTGTTAAAAGGACCGGTAAAATTGCCCGGGTTCCTGTGGGTGAGGCGTTATTAGGAAGGATAGTTAATGCCTTGGGTAAGCCCATAGATGATAAAGGCCCGGTGAATACAGATAGATATCGTCCTCTGGAAGCGTCTGCGCCTAAGGTAGTTGACCGTCAGCCGGTTAGGGAACCGTTAGAAACCGGTATTAAGGCTATAGATACAATGATTCCCATAGGCCGGGGCCAGCGGGAGCTGATTATCGGGGATAGACAGACCGGGAAAACTGCTTTGGTCATGGATACCATAATAAATCAGAAGGGGAAGGGAGTCTACTGTATATATGTTGCTATCGGACAGAAAGTAGCCAATATTGTAGGAGTAGCTGAGACCTTAAAAAAACACGGGGCAATGGAATATTCTACAATTATCAGCGCGTCTTCGCGCTCCTCAGCCTCTCAACAGTACCTGGCCCCTTATGCCGGTTGCGCAATAGGGGAAGAATTTTTATATTCCGGAAAACATGTTTTGATAATTTATGACGACCTTTCTAAACACGCCCAGGCCTACAGGCAGCTATCTCTTCTTTTGCGTCGGCCGCCGGGAAGAGAGGCTTACCCCGGGGATATATTTTACCTGCACTCGCGCCTCTTGGAGCGCTCAGCCAAGCTGGATGATAAATTAGGCGGTGGCTCATTAACCGCGATCCCGATAATCGAAACCCAGGCCGGGGATATAACCAGCTATATACCTACAAACCTTATTTCTATTACCGATGGGCAGATTTATTTAGAGGGGAGCCTTTTTTACGCTGATGTGCGTCCGGCTATAAGTGTGGGCCTTTCAGTATCCCGGGTCGGCGGCAAAGCTCAGTCTAAGGCAATGCGTCAGGTTGCCGGTAAGCTGCGTTTGGATCTGGCCCAGTACAGGGAGTTACAAACCTTTACCCAGTTTGGGGCGGAAGTGGACAAGGCTACTCAGGCTCAGCTTACCCGTGGCGCGAGAATGGTGGAGGTTTTGAAACAGGAGCAGTATAGCCCTTTGTCTTTAGCCAAGCAGATAATGATAATATACGCGGGGATCAAAGGTTATTTAGATGATTTAGAGCTTTCCCGGGTAAAAAGATTTGAAATTGAATTCTATAAATATTTAAATCAATTCCAACCTGACCTGGAAAAAGAAATTCTGGCTAAACAGGACCTGGATGAGGTCCTGGAGCAGAAGTTAGAACAGGCAGTGAAGGCGTTTAAAAATGGCTTTATCGCTTAAACAGATAAAAAACAGGATTAACGGAATCCAGGATGTAAATAAGATCACCCATGCTATGGAGATGATCTCCTTAGCTAAATTAAAACCCAGCCAGAATCAGCTCCTGCCCCAAAGTAATTACTTCCTTAAAATGGAGGAGTTGCTAAGGAGTATATCCGTAAATACTAAGGGGATAATCGATCCGTTATTTCAAAAAAAAGAAGAAGTGAAAAAAATAATTTTATGCCTGGTTACATCGGATACCGGTTTATGTGCTTCTTATAACGATAATATTATCCGTTTTGCCGAGGAGTTTATGGGCAGGTCCGGAAAAAAATGCTCTTTAGTCGCGGTGGGTAGAAGAGGATTAAGCTATTTCAAAAGTAGGCAGGTTAAAATATGCCGGGATTATACGGATCTGCATGGTAAGTATTCCGCGCAGACCGCAGAAGAGATCTTTAATACCCTGGTTAATGCATTCTTATCAGGAGAGGCGGATGAGGTTTATATCGCTTATACTTATTTTGGATCTGCCTTAAGGCATAAGCTGGTAATTGAGAAGCTTCTGGAACTTGATCTAAAGCCTGAAAAAAAAGAAGATTTTATCTTTGAGCCGGGCCAGGAGGTTATATTAAAAGAACTTATACCGGCGTATGTTTTTAATAAAATAAAGCTGGTATTGTTAAATGCTTTTACCTGTGAACATTCGGTCAGGGCAATCGCGATGGGCCAGGCGACTGAAAACGCCAAGGGCTTGTTAGAAGATCTGACATTGTTAAGGAATAAGGTCAGGCAGGCCGGGATTACCAGGGAGATCCTAGAAGTCATTTCTTCGGCAGAAGTATTACTTAAATAAATGGGGTCAGAATTATTTTTTATTCTACGAACTAGTAAAAAAATAATTCTGACCCCATTAAGAGGGTTAATAAAATATGGCGATAGGTAAGATAATACAGGTTATTGGTCCGACAGTGGATATAAGGTTTTTTGAGCACGAGGTCCCGCAGCTTATGAATGCAATTAAGATCGAGGACAAAGAGAAGAATATTAATCTTGTCCTGGAAGTAGCCCAGATTATCGGCAATAATACTGTGCGTTGTATTGCTTTGGGCTCAACCGATGGTTTAGCCAGGGGGATGGAAGCCAGCGATTTAAACTCGTCTATAACCGTTCCTGTGGGAGAGCAGACTTTAGGCAGGATGTTTAATGTTTTAGGAGAGACAATCGATAAAAAAGGCCCTGTTCCTTATCCGGAAAAACGTAAATCCATTCATCAGGATTCGCCCAGTTTTAAAGAGCAGTTGCCGATATCTTCGGTATTGGAGACAGGGTTAAAGGTTATTGACCTATTGGCTCCTTTTCCCAGGGGTGGTAAAATAGGGCTGTTCGGAGGCGCCGGAGTGGGGAAGACTGTCGTGGTGATGGAGCTTATGCGTAATATCTCCCAAGAATTGGGAGGGGTGTCATTATTCGCCGGGATTGGCGAACGCAGCCGGGAAGGCAACGAACTCTGGCGTGAATTAAACGCCTCTGGGGTCGCAGATAAAACCGTGCTGGTTTTCGGCCAGATGAATGAACCGCCCGGAGCAAGGCTTCGGGTGGGTTTGTCAGCGATAACTATGGCTGAATATTTCCGGGATGAAGAGAGAAAAGATGTCCTGGTTTTTATAGATAATGTTTACCGCTATGTTCAGGCCGGCTCTGAAGTTTCTACCTTATTAGGAAGGTTGCCTTCAGCAGTCGGGTACCAGCCTAATTTAGGGACTGAAATAGCCCAGCTTGAAGAGAGGATTGCCTCTACCAGGCATGGAGCGACTACTTCAGTTCAGGCAGTATATGTGCCGGCTGATGATTTGACTGACCCGGCTATAGTGTCCATATTTACCCATTTAGACGGAAAAATAGTCCTATCAAGGCAGATCGCGGAGTTAGGTATTTATCCGGCAGTTGATCCTTTAGATTCGGCATCCCGGATATTAGACCCGGCAATCGTAGGAGAAGCCCATTATAATATAGCTATCGAAGTGCAGAAGGTCTTGCAGCGTTACAAAGAACTGCGGGACATTATTTCTATCTTGGGTATTGATGAATTATCCGACGGGGATAAATTAATAGTTTCCCGGGCCAGGAAGATTCAGAGGTTTTTTTCCCAACCTTTTTTTGTGGCTGAGCCGTACACCGGGATAAAAGGCAAGTATGTAAAACTCGAGGATTCTATAAACGGATTTAAGATGATCGTTGAAGGGAAATTAGATGATCTGAATGAACATGCCTTCTGGATGGTAGGGACGATCGAAGAAGCAATAGAAAATGATAAACAGATAAAAAGAGGACAGCAATAAATTCTCTGTCAAATAGGGACAGCGACTATTTTCTAAAAATGCGCCTTACGAAAAAATAGTCGCTGTCCCTAATATGGAATAAAGATGATGAAATCGTTTAATTTAAATATAATTACTCCTGAAAAAACTGTATATGAAGGCAGGGTTGTATCTTTAATGGTTCCGGCTGCCTTGGGTTATTTAGGAGTGCTGGTTAACCATGCCCCTTTGGCCGCGAATCTGCACAAAGGTAAGATATCAATCAAAAAAGAATCAGGAGAGAAACTAACACTTAATTTAGAAGAAAAAGGTTTTATCGAGGTTCTGAAAAACAAGGTTACTCTTATAATTAGCGGAGGTATTTAAATGACTCTTTGGCAGTTGTTTAAGACTGGCGGCCCGACCATGTATGTTCTTTTGTTATTATCTATCATATCGATCGCCATAATTTTAGAGAGGATCATATATTATTATTTAAGATCCGAGGTGAAAAGAAACGTATTTATGCTGGATATCTCACAGGAACTGGAAAAAGGCAACATAAAAAAGGCTTTGGAGATATCTAAAAATACCGATACGCCTTTCTCCAGAGTGGTGCAGTCAGCGCTGATATTGCATGGGCATAACGAAGTGGTTATATCCAATACCATGGAAAGAGAGGTTATCATACAGACCACCAAGCTGGAAAAATACACCAGTATCGTCGGCACCATAGGAGGCACCGCGGTTTATATCGGGCTTTTCGGCACTGTTTTAGGGATAATCCGGGTCTTTCATGATATCTCCAAAAGCGGCTCCGGCGGAATAACCGTGACAATTGCCGGCATATCCGAGGCCCTGGTCACTACTGCTGCCGGTTTATGCGTGGCAGTCCCGGCGGTAATGGCCTATAATTATTTTACCCAAAAAATAGACAGCTTTATTTCAGATATGGAATTATCCGCTTCTGAGATTATGGATTTATTGAATATCAAGAAATGATCAGCGCGAAGCATAGGAAACAAAAGTTAGTTACCGAGATCAATACCACTCCGTTTACCGATATTATCCTGGTGTTGTTGATCATCTTTATGGTAACTACCCCTTTAATCTCCCAGTCCAATATCAAGGTGAATCTTCCTCAGGCCGCGAGCGGAAAATCGCCGGAAAGCGCCGGGCAATCACAAGTGAGTATTACTATAACCAATGAAGGATTGATCTATTTAGATGAGTCGCCGGTTACCAGGAAAGAATTCAGGGAAAAGATCAATGCTATGTACAGGAGCGATCGGGACTTAAGCGTGGTTTTGCGTTCAGACAGGCTGGTCCGGTTTAAAGATATCGTGGGAGTGCTTGATCCGATAAATGAAATGGGTATAACTAAGCTTAGTATAGCGGTAACACCCGAAAAATAAGGGAGTAGAGCAACAAATACCCGGGTTAATGGAAGGCGAAGTTAAGCCCGGCAATCAAAGTTAGGAATTTAGTTTTTTTACTGGCCGCGCCTATTCTTATCTGCTCTCACAGGACAGATCCGGGTATAATTATTGGCGTGGTTATCTGCACTTTTTTGATATTCAAAGCAATACTGTATTCTAAGAACGGAACATTGAGTTTTAAAAAAGCAAAGTCTGACTCAGGATTCTAAAGAAGTTGCGCGCCTGTAGCCCAATGGATAGGGCACTAGCCTCCGGAGCTAGGTGTGCAGGTTCAATTCCC
The DNA here is from genome assembly GCA_018825985.1 of Candidatus Omnitrophota bacterium. Taxonomy (GTDB): domain Bacteria; phylum Omnitrophota; class Gorgyraeia; order Gygaellales; family Profunditerraquicolaceae; genus JAHKAP01. Next base: position 14,428 of record JAHKAP010000028.1, on the reverse strand, counting down.
GCCAGGCGCACATAATCTGGACAGTTCTCCCGCCAGTAGCTTAAAAAGTAGGCGGGATCCCGCACTGGTCTTTTAGGTGGTTGTGCGGGAGATTCTGTCCAGGCGCAGTTAGTAAATAGATAGAATCGATAAGAGGCAGGTTCTCCAAACGGGATAACCCGCATGCGTAAGAAAATTATCGGGGTAATCGGCGGTCATAAGTGTAATAATGAGGTGGAGCAGCTTGCCCATAATTTAGGCAAAAAGATAGCTAAAGTGGCAGATATATTAGTTTCTGGCGGTCTAAGTGGTACGATGATGGCGGTTTGTCAAGGTTTCAAAGCTGGAGGAGGCTTAACTTTAGGTATCATACCAGGTTACAACAAATGCGACGCTAATCAATTTGTAGATATTGTAATTCCAACTGGTTTAGGTTTAGCCAGGAATATCCTGGTGGTTAAGTCTGCGGATGTGGTTATTGCTCTTCCCGGAGAATCCGGGACCCTTTCCGAGATTGCTTATTGTTTACAATTCGGAATTCCGGTTATAAGTTTGAAATACTGGGATATCCCAGGGGTTATTAAGGTTAACACGGTTAAAGCAGCCGTAAGTAAGGCCTGCGACTTGTTAAAAAAACCAGTAAGTCCGGAACTCAAAACTAAGAGCAGGTACGTCCCTGGATGAAGGAGAAAAAATGAAGGCAATCTTAATGTTGGAGGATGGCCATAGTTTTAATGGAGAGGCTTTTGGCCAGGCGGGTGAAAGTATAGGCGAGGTTATTTTTAATACCGCTGTTGTGGGGTATCAAGAGATGCTTACTGACCCGGCTAACGCCGGAAAGATTTTAGTAATGACCTATCCTTTAATTGGAAATTACGGCTGCGCCCCAAAATTCAATGAGTCTAAGAAAATCTGGGTATCCGGCTTAGTAATCAAAGAGAAGAGCCGGATATTCTCCAACTGGCAGGCCAAATCCAGCTTAGATGATTTTGTCAAGAGCGAAAAGCTATTAAGTATACAGGGCATAGATACCCGGACTTTAACAGTGCATTTAAGGAACAAAGGCGGGGCTCTGGGGATTATTTCTACCAGCGAGTTTGAAAAAAAAGAGCTTTTAGCTAAAATAGAGGTTTTTCGTAAAAATAAACCCAAGAGTTGGTTACCGGAGATATCAGTTTCTAAGCCAACGCGCTTGGGAAAAGTCAGAGGAAAAAGAGTTGCCATACTGGATCTGGGGGTAACTAAGAGCGTTATAAAACAATTGGAAAGCCTGGGTTTTTCTTTGACCCTGTTCCCTTATAATACTACAGCTCATGAGATTTTAAAAGCTAAGCCCAAGGGTTTGGTCATATCCGGCGGCCCGGAACAAGACCCCGGTTTAAAGAATATTGAGGAAAATATAAGAGCCCTGGTTAATAAATTACCGATACTGGCTATATCCGCGGGTTTTCAGGTATTAGCCTCAAGCCTGGGCGCGAAGGTGGTTAAAATGAAATTAGGCCATAGAGGAGTAAATTACCCTATCTTTGCCCCAACCTCCTATAAGGGAGAGATCACTTGCCAGAATCATTCCTATTCTGTAGATGCGGCTTCTTTAAACAAAATCAAGAATATTAAAATTACCGCTAACAACCTGAATGACCGTACAGTAGAGGAAGTTGAGAGTAAAAAAATGAAGATTATCGCGATCCAGTATAATCCTTCGAGCCCCGGGTTTAACGAAGTGAATAGCGTATTCAAGAGATTTGGTAAAATAATGGAGGAATAAAAATGCCCAGGCGCAAAGATATCAAGAAAGTCCTTATGATCGGCTCCGGACCGATAATAATCGGCCAGGCCTGTGAATTCGATTATTCGGGATCCCAGGCTTGCAAGGCCCTTAAAGAAGAAGGTTATTTTACCATATTGATTAATTCTAACCCGGCTACGATCATGACTGACCCGGGATTAGCCGACGTTACTTATATCGAGCCTTTAAATATAGATATGATTACCAAGATCATTGCTAAAGAAAAGCCGGATGCTATTCTGCCTACTTTAGGCGGCCAGACCGGTTTAAATTTAGCGTTCTTTTTAATGAAGCAGGGTATTTTAAAAAAATACGGCGTGGAGTCGATCGGGGCATCAGTAACGGCTATATCCTGCGCCGAAGACCGTGAATTATTCAAAAAAGCAATGCAGGAAATCGGAATAGACTTGCCAAAAAGCGGGATCGCTAACAGCGTTGAACAAGGAATGAAGATCGGTTTAAATATAGGTTTTCCTTTGATCCTGCGTCCGGCATATTGCTTAGGCGGAAGCGGAGGGGCGATTGTTTATAACAAAGAAGAGCTGGAGAAGGCGCTGGATAAAGGCTTAGAGGTTAGCCCGGTGCGCCAGATATTGGTAGAAGAGTCAGTCTTGGGCTGGAAAGAGATCGAGTTTGAGGTAATGCGGGATTGCGTGGATAATGTGATCATGATTACCTCCATGGAGAACGTTGACCCCATGGGTGTGCATACCGGCGATAGCATGGTAGTTGCTCCGGCCCAGACTTTAACTGCCGAAGAATATAATAATTTTGTTAATCTCTCCAAGAAAATAATCCGCCGGGTAGGTATTACCGGCGGCGGGGCAAATATCCAATTTGGCCAGAATCCGGATAATGGCCGGATAGTTATTATAGAGGTTAATCCCCGGCTCTCCCGTTCATCAGCGCTGGCATCCAAGGCAACCGGTTTTCCAATTGCCAGGGTAGCCACTAAATTAGCAGTGGGTTTAACTTTACCGGAGGTAATGAATCAGATCACCGGAAAGACCACCTCTTTTTTTGAACCTACGATTGATTACTGTGTTTTTAAAATCTGCAGGTTTACTTTTGAAAAATTCCCTAAGGCCGAAAGGACGCTTAATACTTCGATGAAGGCAGTGGGCGAGGCGATGTCTATCGGAAGGAATTTTAAAGAGGCCCTGCAAAAAGGAATTCGCTCAATGGAGATCTCCCGTTTTGGTTTCGGCTGCGACGGGAAAGATAAAATCAGCGATGAGGCTTTAAAAAAACCGGATGAGGCCCTGACAAAATCGATCCGGGATAAGATCCGAATTCCTAATGACGAAAGGATTTTTTACTTAAGGTACGCGCTTAAGATCGGGTTATCTATCGATGAAATATATGAATTTTCTAAAATCGACCGCTGGTTCATCGATAATATGAAGCAACTAGTGGAGACGGAAGATAAGATCAGGAAATATAAAAATAATAAGCCCGAGGAAGCGATTACTTTGCCTGTGGAACTGCTCATCGCGGCAAAAAAGGACGGGTTTTCAGACCGGCAGATTAGTTATTTATTGAATGCCAAGGAGGAAGCAGTGCGGGAATATAGAAAGAAAAATAATCTTAAAACGGTTTACAAATTAGTGGATACTTCGGCGGGCGAGTTTAACGCCAAACAGCCGTATTTTTATTCTACCCAGGAGACCCAGGATGAGGCCAGGCCCAGTAAAAATAAAAAAGTGGTTATCTTAGGAGGCGGGCCTAACCGGATCGGCCAGGGCATCGAATTTGATTATTGCTGCTGCCATGCCGCCTATGCTTTAAAGGAAGAAGGTATTGACAGTATTATGGTTAATTGTAACCCGGAGACGGTTTCTACGGATTACGATACTTCCGACCGGCTCTACTTTGAGCCGCTGACCCAGGAAGATATATTGAACATTATTGAGGTGGAAAAGCCGATCGGGGTTATCGTTCAGTTTGGCGGCCAGACCCCTTTGAACCTGGCTGTGCCTTTGCGTAAAGCAGGGGTGAGTATTTTAGGCACCAGCTCGGATAATATTGATATTGCCGAAGACAGAAAACGTTTTAAACATATGTTGGAGAAATTGAACTTGAGACAGCCGGAAAGCGGGACTGTTTTTACTTTCCAAGAAGCTAAACAGGCAGCGCAAAAAATCGGCTATCCGGTTTTAGTCAGGCCGTCTTATGTTTTAGGCGGCCGGGCAATGGAGATAGTCTATGATGAGGAGCTCCTGGAAAAATTCATTAAAGAAGCGGCTGAAGTCTCCGGAGAACATCCGGTACTGATCGATAAATTCTTAGAAGACGCTATTGAAGTGGATGTGGATTTGATCGGAGACTCAGAGACTTTTGTGATCGGCGGTATCTTAGAACATATTGAAGAGGCCGGGATCCATTCCGGAGATTCGGCCATGGCTTTGCCTACCTTTACTTTATCCCAGGAAGTATTAAACCAGATAAGGGAGGCTACCTATAAAATGGCCAAGGAGTTGAATGTTGTTGGCCTGATGAATGTGCAATATGCGGTTAAAGACGGCAAGGTTTTTGTTTTAGAGGTTAACCCCCGGGCTTCCCGGACCGTGCCATTTGTCTCTAAGGTTATCGGCGTGCCTTTGGCTAAACTGGCTACCAAGATAATGCTGGGTAAATCACTTAAAGAGCTGGGTTTTACCCAGGAGATCATAACTAAACATGTTGCGGTTAAAGAATCGGTATTTCCTTTTAACCGTTTCCCGGGAGTGGACGTGATTTTGGGCCCGGAGATGAAATCTACCGGCGAGGTTATGGGCCTGGATAAAGATTTTGGCCGGGCGTATATCAAGAGCCAATTGGCAGCCGGGCAGAACCTGCCTAAAAAAGGCAATTGTTTTATCTCGGTTAGGGACAGGGATAAAAGGGCCGTTGTATTTATTGCCAAGAAATTAAAAGACATCGGTTTTAATATTTACGCTACGTTGGGCACTTCTCAGGCTTTAGAAAAGAGCGGTATACCGGTAAAGGTCCTTCCTAGGTTAGCTGAGGGCAGGCCGAACGTTTTGGATTTAATGAAAGACGGAAAGATACAATGGGTGATCAACACTCCTTCGGGCAGGATCCCCCGTCAGGATGAGGTTAAGATCCGCTCCCAGGTTATTTTATATAACATACCTTATACTACAACTATTTCCGGGGCCCAGGCAACTGTAAACGGGATCGAGGCGTTTTTAAAGAAGGACCTGCAGGTCCAGTCATTGCAAAAATATCATAAGGGCCTTAAAAAAAGACCTAGGTAAAGGTTTGGGAAAAGGTAAAGAAAACCAATTCTCTACCTTTGCCCTCTACCTGTACCTTATATATTTGAGGAGAATATAGTGCCGGAACTGCCGGAAGTTGAAACTATTAAAAGGGACCTGGAAAAGATAATAGTAGGAAAAAAGATCGTTGAAGTCTGCGTGCATCATCCGACAGTAGTGCGTGAGCCAACAGTAAAAGAATTCAAAAAAGGCCTGGAAGGCGCAAGCATCAAGAATGTTTTACGCCGGGCCAAGGTCTTGATCTTGGAGCTATCAAACGGCAAATCCTTGGTTATCCATTTAAAGATGACCGGACAGCTGGTCTACCCCGGAAACGGGGAGAAGCCCCGGGTATCTTTTAATTTATCAAACGGCAAATCCCTGGATTTTAATGACCAGAGGTTGTTCGCTGAATTGCGCTTAATGGATGATTGGAAGAGTCTAAAATTTATCCAGGGGCTGGGGCCTGAACCTTTTGACTTGACTTTGGATAAATTTAAAAAAATGCTGGAAAATAAAAGGACTAAGATCAAACCTTTATTGATGGACCAGTCTTTTATTTCAGGTATAGGCAATCTTTACGCCAGCGAGATATTATTCCGGTCTAAAATCCATCCTGAGAGGCCGGCGAATAGTTTATCAGACAAAGAGCGGGAAGGGCTTTTTAAACAAACCAGGGAAGTATTAAACGATGCTATACGTTACAAAGGCTCATCAATAGACGACTATGTTCGTGTATCCGGTGGAAAAGGTAATTACGTCAGCCAACATAAGATTTATGGACGGCAAGGTTTGCCTTGCCTGGTTTGCAGAACTTTGATTAAGAAAATAAATTTAGGCGGCAGGGGCACATACTTCTGTTCTAAATGCCAGAGGTAATATGAAGATACGCCTTAAGGTCAATGGTATTATTATGGTTCTATCTTGCTTTCTGGTTGCTTTTTTCCCGGCGTTCTTTTTCCGCAGGCTGAATTTTGGTACGGGGGATGAAATTATGGAGATTACCGGGATAAGCTGTATTCTTCTGGGCCAGATATTCCGGGTTAGCGCCCGGGGGTATAAATCCGATAATTCAAAGGAAGGCCGGGCTTTGATTGCAGGCGGGCCGTACGCCCTGGTCAGGAATCCGATGTATCTGGGCATACTCTTAATCGGTTTAGGCGTAGTGCTGATGCTTTTTAATTGGTGGGTGGCGGTAATTTTCTTGACGGTCTTTGTCATCCGTTATATATTTCTGATATTTATAGAGGAGAAAAAATTGGAAGGCCTGTTTTCTAAAGACTTTCTGGAATACAAAAAAAAGGTTCCCAGGATATTCCCAACGCTTAAACAGGTTTTAAAAAGCGACATGAGGGAATACCTCCCGATAAAACTAACCTGGATAAAAAAAGAGATCGGTTCTATGCTGGCGTTATTGTTTATTGTCCTTTTGGTTGAATCCTGGAGAGATATTATGGCCGGAGGTATCGAGGTTTATCTTTGGGAAGCCCAGAGAATCCTGGCCCTGATCGCCTTATTCATAGGTTTGGTAGCGTATTTAAGCAAATCAACAAAACATGCCCCAGATAAAAGCTAAAATAGTTTATAATAAGAAGGTCAAAGAAAATTACTGGTGTTGCGTTTTTAACGCCCCGGAGGTAGTTAAAAAAGCATCGCCTGGACAATTCTTAAATATCAGGGTTGAAGATAAAGAACTGTTGTTGCGCCGGCCGTTTAGCATACACGGGATTCAGGGGTCCGGCCTTGGAATTATTTACGAAGTATTAGGTAAAGGAACAAAATATTTATCCCGAAGGAAACCCGGCGAGTATTTAGATATCATTGGTCCATTAGGCAATGGTTTTGATTACAAGACACAAGGATGCCAAGGCACAATGGTACCAGTGTTGGTGGCGGGGGGAATGGGTGTCGCGCCATTGTTTTTTTTGGCGGAAAAATTAAGGGAAAATCAAAATCCAAAATCCAAAATCCAAAATGTGGTATTAATTGGCGCCAAAACCAAAAATCACATACTTTGTGAAAAAGAGTTTAAAGCAGCTGGATTTGATGTTAGAATAGCTACCGATGACGGTAGCCGCGGATTCAAAGGTTATGTCTCGGAATTATTAGAAAAGATTTTGTCGGCTGACCTTCGACATGTTCAGAGCGCCTCGTCGAAAGATGCCGAGCGAAGTCGAGGCATATACGCTTGCGGTCCTAAACCTATGCTTAAAGAGATCTGCCGGATCAGTAGAAAATACGGTTTATCCAGCCAGGTCTCTTTAGAGGAGCATATGGCCTGCGGTATCGGAGCTTGTTTTGGATGCGTAGCAGAAACAAAAGAAGGTTATAAACGGGTTTGTAAGGATGGGCCGGTATTCAAGGCTGATGATTTGATCTGGTAGAACTGCTAAAGAGGAGGACTGGATGTCCAACCAACCTTTTATTTCTATCATTATCCCGGTAAAAAACTTCGAGCGCACCATTGAGAAGACCTTTGAGTATCTTTTGGGAGTGGATTATCCCCGCGATTCCTGGGAATGGGTAATTGCCGACGGAGGCTCGAACGACAAGACTATCGAGATCATTAAGAACTGGCAGAATAAATATCCGTTTATTAAACTGGTCCAGATACCTAATTGTCCTTCACCCGGATATGCCAGGAATAAAGCTTTAGAAACGGTCAAAGGAGAATTTTTGTTTTTTACTGACGCTGATTGCGCGCCTGACCCGAACTGGATCAATGAGATGCTTAAACATTTCATGAATGACCCTAAAATCGCCGCGGTGGGAGGCGAGGTCTTTACCTTAAAAGTCGATCCCGACAATCTGGTGGAGGCCTGGTGCCAGCATTTCCGTTTTAATATGGTTTCTCCACGTTACGGTTTTATCAAAGAAGGGTATTACCCGGATTTTCCCAAAGAGCCTCTGCCAACGGATGTCGGCGGACATAAAGCTTATTTTTTCGGGACCTGTAATGTTGCCTACAGAAGATCGGCAATGAAAGATATCGGGGCCAAGTTCTGGGATAGGCCGACAGGCGAGGATATGGACTTAAGTTATCAGCACCGCTCTAAAGGGTGGAAATTCTACTTTGCCCCTAAAGCTAAAGTCGACCATATGCACCGGGCGGATTTAAGGCTTTTAAGAAAAGTCTGGGTAACTTATGGCCAGGCCCATCTGCCCCTGATCGATAAATATGTAAAAAAGAATATTTTAGAGATTACCTTTCAAAATCTTAAAGGTTGTCCGTCGATCAAAATTCCGTTTTTCTTCAGGGGTTTTATCTATTTGGGAAATTTTCACTTAATGCATTCCTGGGCCCTGGCGTTTATCATCGGGCTGATCGCCGGTATCTTAACTGAGAATCCCGAGCTGTTAATATTTACCGCTATTTCATTATTGCTTACTTTTTACTACGCCTATAAATATGTGCGCTGGAATTTTGATATGGAGCCTAAGTCAGCCTTCTGGATCTGGTGCAAAATGAAATACCTGACAAACTTAAGTTTTATTCAAGGCGGGCTGAAGGATTTTAAAAAATATAAGATATTTTGCATTGAGCCTAGCTTTTAGGGGGCAGCTCCATAGGAGCTTATTACATACTAAGTAGTTATCTAGAAACAGTCCGAGCAGGGAGGCAAGATGAGCCAATTGTTATATGTGATTCTGGGTTTGGTTGCCGGAGTATTCAGCGGGATATTCGGGATAGGAGGGGGTTTGATCCTGATCCCGGCTTTGGTATTTTTATTCGGCTTGACCCAGCATCAGGCCCAGGGGACAACTCTGGCAATAATGATTCCGCCAATAGGGTTATTAGCGGCTTTAAAGTATTATTATAGCGGTAATGTAAAGCTGAATATAGCGGCTTTTATCTGCTTAGGATTCTTTATCGGAGGTTTTTTCGGGGCCAGCCTTATTCAAAACCTGCCTGATTTATTATTAAAAAGGTTATTCGGGATATTCCTGTTTATTATTTCCCTGAAAATGATCATTGCTAGATAAAATGAAACCCAAACTATCTGTTAATATAGGAAAACTTAAACTTAATAATCCGGTAATGGTCGCTTCCGGCACCTTTGGCTATGCCGAAGAACTAAAAGATTTAGTAATCTTAAAAGAATTAGGCGCGATCGTAACCAAGACTATAACCTTGAATCCCCGCCGGGGGAATCCTCCGCCGCGCACATGCGAGACGCCTTCCGGCATGCTTAATTCTATCGGCCTGGAGAATCCCGGAGTTGAAAATTTTTTAAAAGAAAAATTACCTTTTTTAAAAAAATCAGGCGTACCTATAATTATCAGTATAACCTCGGAATCAGGGGTTGAAGAATTTGTAAAGCTCGCCCGGCGCCTGGATGGGGTAAAGGATATTTCGGCCATAGAGATTAATATCTCCTGCCCTAATATTAGAAACGACACCAAGATACCAAGATGCCAGGGCACCAGATTGATTGCTCAGGATCCGAAGGCTACTCATGAGGTTGTTAAAGCGGTACGCAAAGCAACCGGCAAAACTTTGATCACTAAGCTTTCTCCCAATGTTACTTCTATAGCGGAGATTGCCCAGGCAGCTGAAGAAGCAGGAAGCGACGCGCTTTCTTTGGTCAACACTTTAATCGGAATGAGCGTTGATGCAGGAACCAGGAAACCTAAGATTGCAGCTATAACCGCCGGCTTAAGCGGCCCGGCTATCCGGCCGGTCGCCCTGAGGATGTGTTGGGAGGTTTATCAAAAGGTTAAAATACCTATTATTGGCATGGGCGGAATCACGGATATTTCAAGCGCCCTGGAATTTTTTATCTGCGGGGCAACCGCGATAAGCGTAGGCACAGCTAATTTTATCAATCCTAAAACAGCTACCGAGATCATCAGCGGCCTTAAGGAATATCTATCTGAGAATAAAATAAACAATATGAAAGAAATAATCGGAGATTTAAAACTATGAAGCCAAGGGCCAACATAATTCTAGCCCTGGACGTAGATACTTTAACTAAGGCCAGATATTTTGTAAACAGGCTCTATTCAAAAGTTAAAATTTTTAAAGTCGGACCGCATCTTTTTACCGCTTTTGGCCCGCGGATAGTCGATATCATACATAAAAAAAGGGCGGGCGTATTTCTGGATCTTAAATTCCACGATATACCGAATACTGTAAGCAATGCTGTGCGTCAGGCAGTTAAGCTTAAAGTTAAGATGCTTACCCTGCATATTTCTGGCGGAGAAGAAATGCTCAAATCTGCAGTAAAAGCAGCTTCTGAGGAAGCCAGGAAGTTGAAAGTAAAAAGGCCATTACTTGTCGGGGTCACTGTCCTGACCAGCCAGAAGAGCAGCCCTCAGGCAATATTAAAATTAGCCAAACTTGGCCTGAATTGCGGTTTAGACGGAGTGGTTTGCTCAGTTAGGGAAGCTGTTTTCTTAAGGAAGAATATCAAAAATAAATTCCTGATAATTACTCCCGGTATCCGGGCTGATAACACTGTTTGCGATGATCAGAAGCGCACAGCCACCGCAAGCGAAGCTATTCAGGCTGGAAGCGATTTTCTGGTGGTGGGCCGACCGATATTAAGAGCCAAAAACCCGCTAAAAGCCGCCAAAAAGTTATTTAAGTAGGGACACCCTTTCAGCTAATCGGCAGGGTGTCCCCTAACTTTAGATATGATTACGGGCGCTTAGCTCAGCTGGTTAGAGCATCTGCTTTACACGCAGAGGGTCGGGGGTTCAAGTCCTCTAGCGCCCAAATAATTTTAGAAAAATGAATAGAGGATTTTTTACTAAGTGGTCTTCTCAAATGTCGTATGTGCTTGGCTATTTCTGCGCGGATGGATGTATGTTTATTAACCCACGCGGGTCTAGATATACTGCCTTCTATTCAGTAGATAAAGAATTAATACTTAAAGTTAAAAACATGCTTAATTCAGAAAACAAAATAGGTACAAATGATAAAAGTGCTATGAATTGGAGGAATTTATTCTCTCTCCAGATAGGAAGCAGGAAAATTTTCACTGATTTACTTAAATTAGGGGTTATTCCTGCCAAAGCAAAAAGGTTATCTTTTCCAAAAGTTCCAAAAGAATATTTGCGACATTTTGTCAGAGGGTATTTTGATGGAGATGGTTGCGTTAGTTTTGGACGTTATAAAAGAAAGGATAGAAAAAGTAAAAAATCTGTATTAATGGTCCGTTTCAGTTCAGCTTCTGCCGAATTTTTAAAAGAATTATCGAGAAGAATAGCTTCGGTAACAGATTTTGGTCAGGGTTTTGTTTCAAAAAATGGGAATAATTTTAATTTAGTTTATAATAAGAACAAAAGTGTTAGACTTTTTCGATATATGTACTATAATGTTGCAGAAAAGCGATACTTGAAAAGAAAATTTAACAAGTTCCAAAGAGGATTAAAGTTTGTTGGGGCCGTGGCCTAGTCTGGTTTAGGGCGTCTCCCTGTCACGGAGAAGGTCGCGAGTTCAAATCTCGTCGGCCCCGCCATTATTTCCCTACCAAAAACCCTATACGAGTTCGTTATTATTATCTAACCTTCCGATTTTAACCTTCCACTATCTACAATTCATGATCCATTATCCGATAAGGATAGTAGATGGTGGATCGTGGGTTATGGTATAACCATCCTCCCATTTTTTAAGAAACCGTTTTCTAAAACAGGACAAATACCCTTGATTCCCTTCCTGGGAAGTGCTAAATTTTAATAGTAATTAGATTACGGCAGCGAAAAAGGTGAGTTCATTATGGAGGTAATGGATTCGCAATGCCACGGAATAAGCTCGCCGAACAAACGTATCATTGAGAATTATCGCTTCGGGTTTTTATGAGGGCGAATTATCCTGGTTACCGAAAGCCGTTGGTTTTCGGTTTTTTTATTTATTGGTGGTTAAAAAATGTTAAAAAACAACCGGATAGGGAGGACGTTAAAGCATATAAAAGGAGAAACCATGATTATATTTAGCCGAACGATAATAATGTTTTTATTCCTTTCTATTATTTCAATAATCAATCTCCAAGCGCAAGGGGCTGAAAATACAAATTTTTATACACCCAATGCCCAGGACCCGTTATATAAAATTTATATGAAATATGATTCCTTTTCTGATTATCTTGTATCATCGGATTTTAATACTCAAGAAGCCACCGGTCTTGAATACCGATACCAGACTATGGGAAAGGGCCAAGCCCCGGAAGGCGGTTGGAAATCCCGATTCGTAGCAGATGTGGGTATTCTTACGCCCCAAGGCGAGTTTAATACCAATTACCTGACCCAATGGTCGCCACTACCGAATACAGGAGGATATGGTACCAGCGCCGGAACAGGTACAGGAGTGGGTGGCTATGGGACTTCTGGAAGTTACGGGTCAGTGGAAGATATTTACGGTCGATATGCTTCTATGGACGAGTATCTTGCCTCTCCTGATTTTCAACCGGAATTAGCGAACGCTCTTGAATATAGATATAGAACCAGAGGCAAGGGGCCTGAACCAGCCGGTGGGTGGCGGACCGCATTCTCGGATAATACGTATACTCCTGGTTTTTCCGTAGGTCCGAACGCTGGAATTCCCTGGGGTCAGCCAGGGACAGGGATGGTAAGAGGTAATGGGTCAACAATGATCGATCCTAATATTAACAGATGGCCTCAAGGATCGCCCGTCAATCCGGTATCAAACACAGGAAATCAGGCCTTAAAAGAATTTATAAAGGCAACTGCGGAATTACAAGCTAAATTACAAACTCCTCAAACAGATTACAATTACACTGGAGATTCACCTCAAAGAAAACAATTAATTAATGATTTGTCGGGAATTTCCCGTCAACTTGATCAAGTTAGGAATTTGCAAGGACAGGGAGGAGAATATAGTACCAGCGCCGGAACAGGCACAGGAGGAGTTGTAAATACAAATTTTTATACCCCCAATGCCCAAGACCCGTTAAATAAGTATTACGAAAAATATCCTTCCTTTGACGCTTATCGTCAATCGACGGATTTTAATACTCAAGAAGCCACCGGTCTTGAATACCGATACCAGACTACGGGAAAGGGCCCAGTCCCGGAAGGCGGTTGGAAATCCCGATTCGTAGCAGATGTGGGTATTCTTACGCCCCAAGGCGGGTTTAATACCAATTACCTGACCCAATGGTCGCCTCTACCGAATACAGGAGGTAACAGCGCAACTAATTAGTTACTTCTTTTGAATTCTAAAATATAATATTGCGAAAGGATATCATGTTCTTTCACAAATGTGTAACCAGCTGTTTGTAGTTTATGTATAATGCTGTCCGCATCTAAATTTATTACAGAACCATATTCGCCGCGTATAAAAGCCGTCCTCCCGCTTAAATTAAACAGTGAAACTAATAACAGTTTGTTAAATGTTTTTAATTCCCCCGTGTCATCGTTACTTAAATTTTCATTATTATAAAAAATTCCTTTGGCATCCAGTTTGATAAAAAGCCAGCGGAATAATCCGAAGTCCTTATCTTCAATCTTTTTAATAAAGAGACTCGGCCATGTTTCATAACCAGCGGGGTTTTTCTTAATAATATGGGCTTTAAAATCTTTAAAAAGATATCTATCTGAAAGGATATTGTTAAAATCGCGTAAGATTGCTATTTTGATTTCCATAGGGATAGAAACAGCACTCCCATTCTTAATAAATTCCTGGACTTGCTTGTCCATCCTTAAGAATACGGGATGGTCGTAACCAATATTTTTCAGTTCATTTATTATTGTTTTAAAATCAGCGAAGTCAATTATGCTAAAATCAGTTACGTTTTTAAAATCTATTATATATAAACGCCCGGTTTCTTTAGCTAACGTTCTCCTAAGTGCCTGAAAATAGACTTCCGGGTAATCAATATAAGGCAAGACTTCGCAAACAAGGATTATATCGAATGAATGATTTTTAAAAAAACTGTCAGTGGCGTTTTTATCCACTAATGCCGTAACTATATTCTTATATTTAGCCTTTTCATTTTTCTTATTAATATATTTAAGCTCTTCCGGATTGATATCAGCGGCAAAAACTTTGCCGGTATTTTTAAGGGCTTTAGCCAGCGGGAAAGTCAAATATCCTTTGCCCGCTCCGAGATCCAAAATATTCATATTGGGCGTAATATTTAGTTCATTGATAACAGTCTCTTGAGGCAAGAGAAGCTCTCTTTCAGGAGAATAGTTTGGGATATCTTTGGCTACCTCAGGATCAAGCAGCGAATCAAATAGAGAAAATGAGTATATATTTGAGATTACTATGGGAGAAAACAGCATAAAAAAGAACAGGACTATTGTTTTTTTATTCATTTTTATACCCCCCCATCGGTTTAGTAGGCCTAAAGCAAGAAATATTTCCCGAGTAATAAAATAAGCTTTTATATTATACACCTAAACTAATAAGGATAAAGATAAAAAATAATTTTAT
>JAHKAP010000027.1 GCA_018825985.1 Candidatus Omnitrophota bacterium | reverse complement strand
GCTACAGTTTGTTGGGTATTAGATTCCCGCGTAGTTAAGCTTAATTTCTCAAAAATTTCTTTGCTTATACAAAGCAATTTCGTTAACTTTCCCTTATAAGCAGGGGGGTAACGATGTATGGTATCATTTCCAATTTCCTTATAATTTAGGCTTGACCCCCTTATTTTATAGTGTATACTATAATATTACTCATTGTCTTTAAAAAACCATGCTTAAAGGAGGATAACAAATGTTTGCAGTTATTGAAGTTGGAGGAAAACAATACAAAATCCAGGAAGGTGATGTGATTGAGGTAGAGAAACAGGAACTTCCGGATAAACAGAAGCTATTGATTAAAGAGGTGCTTTTGGTGGTCAAAGACGAAAAGATTGACGTCGGAGAACCTTATGTAGCGGGCGCCAGTATAGAAGCTGAGGTTTTAAAGCAGACCAAAGGCCCGAAATTGATCTCTTATAAATATCGCCGCCGTAAGTCCCGGGACTGGAAAAAAGGCCACCGCCAGAAGTTAACCGAGCTTAAGATAAGCAAGATTAAGTGCGTTTAGAAAAAAATAGTAAATATTTGACACGGATGTACTCGGATAAAATAACGGATAAACACGGATAAATCTGTGCTAATCCGTAAAAAAATCCGTGAGAATCCGTGTAAATAAATAGTGGTTATAATATAAAAATATGTTCATTGATAGCGTAAAGATCTATGTTAAAGCCGGTGATGGCGGCAGGGGGTGCAAAAGTTACTACCGTGATAAATACACCCGGGATGGTATTCCCGACGGCGGAGACGGCGGTATAGGCGCGTATATAATAATCAGGGCTGACCGGAACCTGAATACCTTAATAGACCTGCAATATAACCAGCATTTTTACGGCCTTAAAGGTGAACAGGGCTCAAGCAAAAAGAAAAAAGGTAAAGACCGTCCGCCTATAGTTATACGTGTCCCCTGCGGCACTATAATCAAGGATATCGGCACAGATTGTGTTTTAGGCAGCCTGGATAAGGACCAGCAGGAATTGATTGTGGCTAAAGGGGGTAAGGGCGGCTTAGGTAACCGAAATAAGCATGAAGTAACTGAGCCTATTGCCGGCGATGAAAGGCAAGTTCAGCTTGACCTAAAGATAATCGCTGATGTGGGGGTAGTGGGGTTTCCTAATGCCGGGAAATCTACTTTGATCTCTAGTATCTCGCATGCCCGTCCGCAGATCGCCGCTTACCCGTTTACCACTAAATCTCCGATTTTGGGGGTAGTGGGTAAGGAAGAAGAGACTTTTGTAGTTGCTGATATACCCGGGCTAATTAAGGGTTCATCCGAAGGTAAGGGCCTGGGGGATAGATTTTTAAGGCATATTGAAAGGACCAAGATCCTGATCCATCTTGTAGATATGGCGGCTTTTGATGGAAGAGATCCGATAGAAGATTACCGGGCAATCAATAAGGAGTTAAAGAATTATAGCCCGGAGGTCGGTAAAAAGCGCCAGGTTTTAGCAGCCAATAAAATGGACCTGGAAACCGCGGGAGCAAATTTATCCAGGTTTAAGAAAACAATTCGGAAGAAGATTTACCCTATATCTGCCCTTAATCGAGAGGGTTTGGAGGAATTAATTGCAGCTATCAGAAAAGAATTACAAAAGAATAGTCGTTAAGGTCGGCTCCAGCCTATTTTGTTCTGCTGATGGAACATTGGAAGAAGGCGTTCTGGAAAGCTTTACCCGGCAAATAAGTGCCTTATTTAAGCAGGGTAAGGAAGTGATAGTGGTTTCTTCCGGAGCTATTGCAATGGGTATGCATGTATTAGGCATGAAGAAACGCCCAAAGGACTTGGCGAGTTTGCAAGCTGCTGCGGCTGTTGGTCAAAATGAATTAATGCATGTGTATCGTAAATTTTTTGGCAAAGGGTGGTTTGGAGGCCAGATACTTTTAACTAGAGACGATTTTAATGACCGCAAACGATATTTGAATGCCAGGCATACTATTGAGGCGCTACTAAAGAAACGTAATTATCGAGTTCAAGGAGTAGTGCCGATTATAAATGAAAATGATACAGTTGCTACTGATGAAATTAAGTTTGGGGATAATGATCGTTTATCCGCAATGACTGCAGTATTAGTATGCGCGGATCTTTTGGTTATTCTTTCTGATGTTGATGGATTGTTGGATGAAAATAAGAAGGTAGTCAGAAAAGTTTATGAAATTACTCCGGCAATAAAAGCCATGGCTTCTCCGACGAAAAAACAGACTAGTGTCGGCGGGATGATTACCAAAATAGAAGCGGCTAAAATTGCCGCCGATTCCGGTATTCCTTGCGTAATTGCCAATGGGCGCAAGAAAAATATTATCCTTTCTGTAGTAAAAACACCTGAAAAATGCGGGACTTTGTTTGTTCCTAAGTAATAAATGGAGTTAGAATGAGCATAAAGACAGAATTAACCAGTATTGCTAAAAAAGCTCAAGGAGCCTGCCGCAGCTCTTTAACTTTATCTTCGGAGGTTAAAGATAGGGCGCTTAAAGATATGGCTTTGGCTTTATTGGATAGAAAAGCATATATTTTAAGCGCGAACCAAAAGGATTTACGCGCGGCTAAGGCCAGGGGTATGTCTTTGGCTTTATTGGATAGGCTTACGCTTAGCGAAAAGAGGATCCAGGATATGGCTGATTCCTTGAATGAAATCGCTAATTTGCCTGATCCTGTTGGAGAGGTGATCAATATCTGGCGCAGGCCCAATGGCCTCTGGATTAATAAGGTCCGTGTCCCCATAGGCGTAATCGCGATAATTTATGAATCCCGGCCGAATGTAACTTCGGATTGCCTGGGGCTCTGTTTTAAATCCGGTAACAGCGTAATTTTAAGGGGAGGAAGTGAAGCCATAAATTCGAATCTGGCTATCGCCGGTACGCTTAAAGGAGTTTTAAAAAGACATAAGATTTCCGAAGGCATGGTCAATATGATTACTACAACTGACCGGGCCGCGGTTAAGGCCCTTTTAAGTTTAAACAACTATATAGACCTGGTTATGCCCCGGGGAGGCGAAAGTTTAATCAATCAGGTAATGAAATTATCCCGGATACCGGTGATCAAGCACTATAAGGGTATTTGCCATGTTTATGTGGATGGATCTGCGGACCTGAAAATGGCCGAAGATATCTGTTATAATGCCAAAGTCCAGCGCCCGGGAGTATGTAACGCTATGGAGAGCATGCTGGTTCATCAGCAGGTCGCATCCAAATTCCTGCCGGCTATGCTTAAAAACTTCCAGGATGCCAGAGTAGAGATCCGGGGTTGCCCGGTTACAAAAAAAATCGTAAAAGGTATTAAACTGGCCCGGGAATCGGATTATCGGACTGAATACCTGGATTTAATACTATCGGTAAGGGTGGTAAAGGATTTAAAACAGGCTATCGAACATATAAATAATTATGGTTCGCATCATTCGGACAGTATTATCACGGATGATTATGATAATTCCCTGGAGTTTTTAAGGCGGGTTGATTCTGCCTGTGTATACGTAAATGCCTCTACCCGTTTTACTGACGGTTATCAATTCGGATTAGGCGCGGAGATCGGTATATCTACGGATAAACTTCATGCCCGCGGGCCGATGGCCTTAGAAGAGTTGACGACTTATAAATATATGGTTATGGGCAGCGGCCAGGTCCGCAGTTAAATGGGGTCAGAATTAATTATGCGTATCGGCATATTAGGCGGAACTTTTAACCCGGTTCATATCGGCCATCTTATTTTGGCCGAGGAGGTAAGGGAGAAGTTAAAGCTGGATAAAGTAATTTTTGTTCCGGCTTATCTTCCTCCGCATAAAAATAATTCTGATATTGCCAAGCCTGAGCACAGGTATAAAATGATCAGCCTGGCGATCAGCACTAATAAATATTTCTCAGTGTCGGATGTTGAAATCAAAAGAAAAGGCCGGTCTTACACTATCGATACCTTGCGGGAGTTTAAGATGGTTTATTCTAAAGACAGCCTTTATTTTATTACCGGTTCTGACCTTTTGAAGTACCTGCCCCAGTGGAAGGATCTTAAGGAGGTTATCAAGATGGTTAAGTTTGTGGTAGCTACCCGTCCGGGTTATCCTTTGGAGAAGATTCCCGACTACATCAAGACCATCGGGATTCGGGCAGTGGATATCTCAGGCTTCGAAGTCAGGCAGTGCATAAAACATAATACTTCCTTTCGTTATCTAGTGCCGGATGCAGTATTTAAATATATTGCAAAAAATAAGTTATATAAAGTAGTAGCGGATTAACATAGTAGGCAGAGTATTAGTAGGGGACACCCTGTCGTAAATAATAAAATTATTCCGACAGAGTGTCCCCTGAGTGATAAATAAAATGAAAATACAAATAGCCCCTTCAATATTATCGGCGGATTTCAGCTGTTTAAGGGATGAGATCCGTAAAGTCGCAATTGCCGGCGCGGATATGCTGCATATCGATGTAATGGACGGGCATTTTGTGCCGAATATCACTATCGGCCCTGCAGTGGTTAAGGATATCCGTAAAGTTACTAAATTGCCCCTGGATGTGCACTTAATGATCGAGAACCCGCAAGATTATGTGGATTCATTTGTTAAGGCCGGAGCGGATATGATCACTTTTCATATCGAAACCATCAGCGCCCCCAAGCTTCGGGCTCTAAGTTCCAAGCTTAAAGCTAAAGGGATAAAAGTGGGGATTTCTTTGAATCCGCCAACGCCTTTGGCAAAGGTTAAGAGTGTTTTAAAATTCGTAGATTTTGTTTTAGTGATGTCGGTAAATCCCGGGTTCGGCGGCCAGGAATTTATTCCCTCGGCAATACCTAAGATAAAGAAATTACGGGCTATATTTAAAGGGGATATCGCGGTTGACGGCGGTATAAACGAAGTTAATGCCGGAAAAGTTATTCAAGCCGGGGCTAATATTTTAGCCGCGGGTTCTTATATATTTAAATCCAATAATTGTAAGGAGGCGATAAGGAGACTACGATGTCAAATCTAACCAATGAGATCAAATTCGGCACTGACGGCTGGCGGGGGGTGATCAGCGATAATTTCACTTTTGCTAATGTCCGCCGGGTAGCCAGAGCAATCGCCGAATACTATATATCCCTTAACGCTTATCCCTTACCTCTAAAAATAGCAGTTGGTTACGATACCCGTTTTTTATCCGACAAATACGCCCTGGCAGTTACCGAGGTATTGCTTAAGCAGGGCATTAACGTCATTCTTTCTGATAAGGCGATTCCGACCCCTACTTTAAGCTTTGCTGTTCAGCAGAAAAAGCTTACAGCCGGGATTATGATCACTGCCAGCCATAACCCAAGCGAATATAACGGTATCAAGATCAAGACTGCTTCCGGAGGCGCTGCCGGAACAGAGGTTACCCAAGAAGTAGAAAGATTATTAAATAAGTCTTTAAATCGCAAGGTTGTCCGGCCGGGGGTATTATCCAAAATTGATCTTACCGGAGACTATGTAAAATTCCTGCGCAAGTATGTTGATTTTAGAAAGTTAAAGAACGCCAAGTTTAAAGTCCTGGTCGATCCGATGCATGGCAGCGGCAATAGCCTGATGGCTGAAGTGTTGAAAGGGACAAAGATAAAGTTGGTATTTACCCGCCAGGATGTTAATCCTTCTTTCGGAGGGTTGAGGCCTGAACCGGTTATGGAAAACCTCTACCAGACTCAGGAGAGGATGAAAAAAGAAAAGTTTGATCTGGCTATTATTTTAGATGGTGACGCAGACAGGATTGCCGCTTTTGCCGGTAAAGGAGAATTTATCTATCCCCAGAAGATCTTAGGGTTATTAGCTTTGCATCTGCACCAGGACCGGAAGATGTCCGGCGGGATGGTCAAAACTATCGTCGGAACCAATATGATGGGTAACATTGCTAAAGATCTAGGGATGAAGTTATATGAAACCCCGGTAGGTTTTAAGTATATCTCGGAATTAATGCAAAATAATGATATCCTGGTGGGCGGAGAAGAAGCCGGCGGGATGGGTTTTAAGAATTACATTCCCGAAAGAGACGGGACATTAGCCGGATTATTGCTTCTGGAGATGATGGCCCAGCGCAAGAAGCCGATGATAAAAATACTTTCCGAGATGGAGAGTAAGTACGGAAGATATTATTATGAACGTTTTGACCTGCGGGTCCCGGACTTAAAAGTTAATTTAAATGAATTGAAGAAGATAAAGAATATTTTGGGCAGGGAAGTGATCAAGGTTAAGGATTACGACGGCGTAAAATTGATCTGCAGCGATTTCAGCTGGCTGATCTTCAGGGCTTCGGGGACCGAGCCTATCATCAGGATTTACGCTGAGTCCAAGTCTTTGGCTCAATCCAAAAAGATGGTTGAATTCGGTAAGAAATTAGTTCTTTAAAAGATGCTTTATATCCCGCTTAGATTTTTGTCCTGGGTATTATTTAAAGCAGTTTGTGGTTTAGAGGTGAGCGGCTGTGAATTTATTCCTAAAAAAGGCGGATTTATCTTAGCCAGCAATCACCTCAGCTATTTAGATCCGATAGCCGTAGGCGTGGCCTGTGGCCGTTTAGACCTGAATTATATGGCCAGGCATAATTTATTCCGTAATCCTGGTTTTGCTTGGGTTTTGAAAGAAGTGCATGTTTTTCCGGTAAAAAGAAACACGGCTGATTTTAAGGCCCTGAAAGAAGCTATGCGCCGGGTGAATCAAAAAAAAGGACTGGTCTTATTCCCTGAGGGTACCCGCCAGGTAAGCGGGAAATTCGGCGAGCCTGAACCCGGAATAGGTTTTTTAGCTGCCAAGCTTAGAGTGCCGGTTATACCGGTTTTGGTAAGAGGGACTGATCAGGCTTGGCCAAAAAAAGCAAGACTCCCAAGGCCGGCTAAGGTCAAAGTAACCTTTGGCCCTGGGATAGCAATAGATAGCAAGATGAGCTACGATGAAGTTGCCCAGAAAATTATGGCGGGCATAAAAAATCTTGCTTAGAAAATTCCTTTGTAAAGGAGGTGTTTTTTTCGAACGCGGATATGTATAGATAAAAGAACGGATAGACACAGATAATCCGTGTTAATCCGTATATAGATCCGTGAGAATCCGTGTATAATAAGTATTTCAATCAATTAAAAAAATAAAAATAATAATTCGAGAGGAGATTTATTAACATGAGTGAAGAAGCAATTAAAGAGAGCATGAGTGAATTGGAAGAGCTTTACAATCAAACTATAAAATTGGTCAAGGAAGGCCAGATCACCAAAGGAAAGATAGTCTCCATCAAATCTAAGGATATCCTGGTGGATGTGGGTTTTAAATCCGAGGGAATAGTCCCGGTAACCGAATTCTCCAAAGACGAGTTGGTGGTTGGTACGGAGCTTGATTTCTTTGTGGATTCTATTGAAAACGATATGGGCTTGATCGCTTTATCCCGCGAGAAGGCCAGATGCATGAAAGGCTGGGACGACGTAGTTAAACATTATGAAAAAAGCGAGATCATCGATGGTTTAGTCAGCCGCAAGGTAAAGGGAGGCTTCCTGGTTAATGTCCAGGGGATAGACGGATTTCTGCCCGCGTCGCTTTCCGCTTTTAAGAATGTCCCGGATAAGGATATTGTAAATAAAATATTTAAGTTTAAGATCATCAAGATCAACAAGCTTAGATACAGTATTATCTTGTCCCGCAGGGAGGCGATGCAGAAAGAAAAAGAGCAAAGCAGGGAGAAGATGTGGCAGGAATTAAAAGTCGGCGTGGCTGCTCCCGGTTTTGTCAAGGCGATAACTGATTTTGGCGCCTTTATCGACCTGGGTGGCGTAGACGGGCTTTTGCATATTACCGATATGTCCTGGTCGAAGATATCCCATCCTTCGGAGATAGTTGCTGTTGGCGATAAAATAGAGGTGATGATATTGAATATCGATAAGGATTCCAACAAGATCTCCTTAGGTTTAAAACAGCGGCTGCCTGATCCCTGGCAGGACGTGGAGAATAAGTTCAGCGTAGGGACCAAGATCAAGGGCAAAGTTGTAAATATCGCCCCTTACGGTATTTTCGTGGAGCTGGAAAAAGGCATTGAAGGCCTGATCCATGTTTCCGAGATATCCTGGGCGAAAAAAGTCAATAATCCCGGCGAGATATTCGCTATCGGAGATTCTGTAGAGAGCCAGATCCTAACCGTGGATAAGGATGCCCGCAGGATCGCTTTAAGCATCAAGCAAATGGAGCAGAATCCTTGGCTGGAAGCGGATTCAAAATATTCGCTGAATACCCAGGTTCAAGGTAAAGTAAAAGGGTTTACCAAATACGGCGTATTCGTGGAATTGGATAGCGGATTAGAAGGGATGGTCCATATTTCCGATCTATCCTGGACTAAGAAGATATCCAATCCCCAGGACATGCTGAAAAAAGGCCAGAAGGTGGATGTGATGGTTTTAGCCATAGACAGCCAGAACCAGAGGATCACTTTAGGCCTAAAGCAGCTCCAGGATAACCCCTGGCCGGAAATAGCCAATAAGTATCCCTTAGAGGCCTCTCTGGAAACCGAAGTCGCCAGCATTACTGATTTCGGGGTGTTCGTCAAGATCGAAGAAGACCTTGAGGGCCTGGTATTTAGTAATGAAATAGATCCCTCAAAATTAAAAGAGTTAAAACCTGGCGATAAGATCCAGGTCAAGGTGATTAAAGTTGATGTTGAGCAAGGCAAGATCGGCCTCTCAGCCAAGATCTAATAAGAAATGGGGTCAGAATTATTTTTTCGAATTAACAGAATAAAAAAATAATTCTGACCCCATTTCCAAAGAATAAAATGGATATTAAACACCAATTAGACATAATCAAACGCGGCGCAGTCGAAATCTTTTCCGAAGAAGAGCTGGTCCGTAAATTAGAGCTGGCGCAAAAAGAAAATCGTCCATTAAGGATAAAGGCTGGTTTTGATCCTACAGCCCCGGACATCCATTTAGGCCATACTGTATTATTAAGGAAATTGCGCCAATTTCAGGACCTGGGGCATGAGGTTTATTTTCTTATCGGTGATTTTACCGCCCGGATCGGAGATCCTTCTGGAAAATCCCAAATACGTAAAACTCTAACTGAAGAAGAAATCCTGGAAAATGCCAAAACTTATAAAAAACAGGTTAGTAAAATTCTGGATTTAGATAAGGCCAAAGTTGTATTTAATAGTGATTGGTTTAATAAGATGTCGGTTGCCGAAATTTTAAGTTTGACCATGCGTGTTACCGTGAGCCAGATGTTAGCCAGACAGGATTTTAAGGACCGTTTGGAGCAGAACCAGGATGTCTCTCTTATGGAGTTCATGTATCCGTTACTCCAGGGTTATGATTCAGTGGTTTTGAAGTCTGATATAGAATTGGGTGGGACTGATCAGATATTCAATCTCTTGGTAGGCAGAGATCTGCAAAAAGATTTTCACCAGGAGCCTCAGGTGGTCCTGACTATGCCTTTATTAGAAGGGACTGACGGAGTAAATAAGATGAGTAAGTCCCTGGGTAATTATATATCCATTAATGATACTGCTGAAGATATGTTTGGTAAAATAATGTCCATATCCGATGAGCTGATGTTTAAGTATTATACCCTTCTTACAGACGAAGATTTAGTATTAGTAAAAAATATGCATCCTAAAGAAGCAAAAGTAATATTAGCCAGAATAATCATTGCCCAATATTATAGCATTGATGTTGCGAAAAAAGCAGAAGAGGGATTCAGGCGTGTGTTTGCTTCTAAAGAAATCCCTGAAGATATTCCGGTATTCAAATTGACTAAGGCGTTAGCGGTTGTCGACCTGATCGTGGATGGCGGCTTGGCCAAAAGCAAGAATGAAGCCCGCAGGCTTATTAATCACGGCGCGGTAGATTTCAGCGGAAATAGAATATCCGACGATAAATATATCATTGAAGTGACAGGCGTGCTGAAAGTAGGCAGCCGCCGCTTCTTAAAAATCGAAAAGATTTAACAATGAAAATGGGGTCAGAATTATTTTTTTATTCTTACGATTCGAAAAAATAATTCTGACCCCATTTTTACCCTAACATGATGAAAAAAAAATACCTAGTCACTGGCGGCGCCGGTTTCATCGGTTCGCATATCGTTGAGAAATTAATCAAAGAGGAAAATTTTGTCCGGGTCCTGGATAATTTTTCCTCCGGCAAACTCTCCAACCTCAGTTTTACCAGCAGGGACTCTCCCCGGGGATGTACATGTGGGGACGCCGGTAAGGGGACTGTCCCGGCGTTTGAACTAATTAAAGGGGACATCCGTAACTACAAAACCTGCGAAAAAGCCTGCACGGGGATTGATTATGTTATTCATCAAGCGGCCTTACGTTCAGTCCCTAAATCTCTGGTAGATCCGTATTCTTATAACGATGTTAATATTACCGGAACTTTAAATATGCTCAAAGCCGCTTATAAGGCTAAGGCAAAGCGTTTTGTATTCGCCTCTTCCAGTTCGGTTTACGGGGATACGGATAAATTCCCCGAGAAGGAATCTGAGTTGCCGCTGCTGATCTCGCCTTATGCCTTGAGCAAATTAGCCGGCGAATATTACTGCCGGATATTCTCGGAAATATACGGCTTAGAAACAGTCTGTTTAAGGTATTTTAATGTATTTGGGCCCCGCCAGGCCTTGGATGATGAATACGCGGTAGTTATCCCTAAATTTATCACTAGCATATTAAATAATAAGAAACCTCCGGTATTCGGAAATGGTAAACAGTCCCGGGATTTTACCTACGTGGCCAATGTGGTTTCAGCTAATTTTTTAGCAGTAAGAAGGCCAAGTATTAAATGCGGGGTTTTTAATGTAGCGAATGGCAAAGATAATACTGTTCTAGAGCTGGTAGCCTTGATCAATAAGATCTTAAAGAAGAATATAAAGCCGGAATTTCTGGCTAAAAGGCCGGGAGATGTGTTCAAGACCCTGGCTGATATTTCCCAGATCAAAAAGAAGCTTGGCTTTAAACCTTTAGTAAATTTCGAAGAAGGACTGCGCCGGACCGTAGAATACTTTAAAAGTGCTGTTCCTGGCCGCAGGAATTAAAGCAAAGTAAGAAAGTTAGAAAATCTAACTTGACATACTTTACATCCAATGTTATACTTTCTTTGGAGGTGATAAATATGACTATAACCAAACTGAAGGCAAAAAACCAGTTAACCATACCGAACGCGATAGTTAAAAGGCTAAAACTCAGGCCGGATGAATTATTTGCCGTGGATATAGAGAATAATTTTATTAAATTAACTCCTGTTAATATTGAGCCGCGCTATACAGCTGATGAGTTAAAGGCCATTGATCGCATTGTGGAGCATGAAAAAAATAAAGCGAAGCTTTTTAAACCGGGTAAAGAGTTTTCGCGTTACCTTAAGAAATAACCAAATGAAGAGAATTCTAATCCTACCGTCTTTTGAGCGCTCGCTTAAAAAATTATCTCGCCAAGATAGAAATAAGCTTAATCAGGGTCTGGAAAGTTTTAATTATTTTCTTACTTCCGGAGAGGCTGCTTTAGGGTTGGGATTTAAGAAAATTAACCATGATAAATATGAATTCCGCGTGGATATAAGATTGCGGGTAGTAGTTAAAGTAGAAGGGGATGATTATTACTTGGTTTTAGCCGGTAACCATGACGAAATAAAGAGATATCTAAAAAATTACAGATAATTTTAGTGTTTTTGCCTCGGCTAACATAGGCAAGGAGGATTGTTCCCGAAAGTGATAACCATGTCAAATCATAACTACGCTCTACTTTTAGCCGGTGGCCAAGGCAGCCGTTTTTGGCCGCAAAGCCGGGTTTTAGAGCCGAAACAATTCCTATCTTTAAATAAACCCGATTCATCCAATAAAACCCAGGCTAAAGAAGAGAGCCTTTTTGAGCAAACTATCCTGCGTGTAAAGCCGCTAATTTCACCTAAGAATATTTTTATAGCCACTTCCGAATTATACCGGATTCAGGTATTAGAATACGCAAATAAGTTTAAAATTCCATTCGGAAATATAATATTTGAGCCGGAAGGAAAGAATACCGCTCCTTGTATAGGCGCGGTATGCCGATTAATTAACCTTATCGATGAAGAAGCCAAAATAGCTATTCTTCCCTGTGATCATTTAATCGGAGATAAGGATAAATTTCTTTCTGTTCTAAATAGTGCATTTAATGCCTGTGATGATAATCTGGTTATTTTCGGCATTCCACCTTCCCGGCCGGCTACCGGCTACGGCTACATAAAGGTTAAGGCTCCAGGCTCTAAGCGTCAAGCTCCAAGCCAAAAGTCCCATTACTCTAATATATATGAGGTGGAGAGATTTACCGAGAAGCCGGATCTAAAAACTGCCCAGCGTTTTATAAGAGAAAAGAAATATTTCTGGAACAGCGGTATATTTGTCGGTCCGGTAAAGTTATTCCTGGAAGAGGTCAATAATTATTCGCCGGTTATCTATAAACAATTGTTACAGATAAATAGTTGTGCGGATATAGATAAAGCCTGGATAAAGATGCCTTTTATTTCTTTTGATTACGCTGTCTTGGAAAAATCAAAACGCCTTTTAATGTTTAAGGCTAAAGGTTTGTCCTGGTCGGATTTGGGGAGTTGGCAGTCTTGGGATGAGCTTCTGGCCAAGGACAAAGCTGGTAATTTATTAAGAGGCGATATCATAAACCTGGATAGCCGGAATATTACGGTCTTGGGAAAAAATCATTTAATTGCCACTATTGGTTTGGAAGACCTGATCATTGTGGATACCCCGGATGCCCTATTGGTAACTAAAAAAGATAGAAGCGAAGAAGTTAAGAAAATCGTGGATATTTTAAAGACCAATAAACGCCAGGAGCATTATTTTCACCGGACGGTCAAGAGGCCCTGGGGTAGTTACACTGTTTTAGATCTGGGTACTGGTTTTAAGATCAAGCTGGTAGAGGTTAAGCCTGGGCATTCCCTAAGCTTGCAATATCATAAGAAGCGCAGCGAACACTGGGTAGTGGTTGAAGGAAAGGCCAAGATAACTAAAAACAAAAAGAGCTATTGTATTTGCGCCAACGAGAGCACTTATATTCCAGCATCCTGTGTCCATCGCTTAACTAATACAGGAGATTCTATTTTAAAGATCGTTGAGGTCCAAACCGGAACTTATCTTGAAGAGGATGATATCATCCGCATTAAAGACGATTTCGGTAGGACATAAGGGGGGACAGGTCCCTTTAGTCTAATCCATTGGGGTATATATTAGTTACATTAAGGCGCATTGCACTTTTTATGATTAATTATATTTTATAAATGTGCAAACTGACTCATCAGAACATATTGTAATATATAATGTTAGGACTAAGGGACCTGTCCCCTATGTATCCCCTATGTACTATGTATAGGAGGAATTTTATGCAGAAAATTGCTGTTATTGGGTCAGGCTACGTAGGCTTAGTTACCGCAGCATGCCTTTCTGAGTTAGGAAATAAGGTGATCTGCGTGGACAATGATTTAAATAAAATAAAGAGCCTTAATAAGGGCATTATACCTATCTATGAGCCGGGTCTTGAGGAGATGATTTCTAAGAATAAAAAATCCGGCAGGATAATTTTCAGTCCCAGCATCAAGCAGGCAGTTGAAAAATCCCAGGTTATTTTCATTTGTGTGGGAACCCCATCGCATACTGACGGCAGCGCCGACCTTTCAGCGGTGGAGAAAGTGGCTTCGGAGATCGCCAAAGCCATGAAAGAATATAAAGTTATCGTTGAAAAAAGCACTGTCCCGGCTGAAACTGGAGGTAAGATCAGACGGACAATTGAAATGAGCGCCAGGCATAAGGTTAGTTTTGACGTAGTTTCTAACCCTGAGTTCCTGCGCGAAGGCCAGGGCTTAAGCGATGCGATGCGGCCGGATCGTATAGTCATCGGCGTAGAGAGTAAAGTTGCAGAAGAGATAATGCGCCGGCTTTATAAGCCTTTAAAAGCGCCGATTATCGTTTGTAATATTGAGACTGCCGAGATCATCAAACATGCTTCTAATTCATTTCTGGCTACCAAGATATCATTTATAAACGCGATCTCCCATATCTGCGAGAAGGTAGGCGCGGATGTGGAAAAAGTAGCTGAAGCAATGGGTTTGGATAAACGCATAGGCAAGGCTTTTTTAAATGCCGGAGCCGGATACGGAGGTTCGTGTTTTCCTAAAGATGTCGAAGCCTTTATTCATTTAGCCCATCATAAAGGCTATGATTTTGAGCTTTTAAAGACAGTGCGCAAGATCAATGAGGACCAGAAAAAAATATTGTTTAAGAAAATAGAAGAAGCCCTTTGGATAATTAAAGGTAAAACCGTAGGTGTTTTAGGCTTAAGTTTTAAGCCGGATACCGATGATATCAGGGCTTCAGTTGGTATTGCTATCGTCAGGATGCTGCAGCAAGCAGGGGCAATAGTCAAGGCCTACGACCCCAAGGCTATGCCTAAAGCGAAAATAGAATTAAAAGGGATTAAATTCTGCCGCACAGCCTATGAAGTTGCCAAAGACAGCAATTGCCTTTTAATTATGACTGAATGGGAAGAATTCCGCAGCTTGGACTTGAATAAGATCAAGAAGGTACTATCCCAGCCGATAGTTATCGACGGAAGAAATATCTTCGACCCGCAAAGAATGAAGAAACTCGGATTTCTGTACAAATGCATCGGAAGAGGTGTGTAATAGGGGCTGTCCCTGATATTGGCATGTATCCGCAAATACCTAAAGAAATAACTTGACAGTTTATAATAGATATTGTATATTTTAATACATGATATTGTATATT
>JAHKAP010000026.1 GCA_018825985.1 Candidatus Omnitrophota bacterium | reverse complement strand
CAAGCAAGCAAGCAAGCAAGCAAGCAAGAAAGCAAGCAAGCAAGCAAGCAAGCAAGCAAGCAAGCAAGCAAGCAAGCATAGCCGGACATATATAAAGATTTTTTGTCTGACCCAAGCTTTATGGCGTAAGCCGTAAGAACTTGGGTTTTTTATTGCAGAAAGTCGAACCATGAGACAGGAAGATAAAACTGAAAAAGAATTCATAGATGTGGATACAGGGGAGGTTAAAGTTACCTCCGAGCCCGTTGTGTTGCAGGCAATGGCAATAGGGTCTTGTGTAATTGTGGCAGCTTTTGTCCGTGGTAAAAAAATCGGCGGCTTAGCTCATATTATGCTGCCTGGAAGATCGCCTGAGAAAGAAAGCAAAGAAAAGCCAAAATACACTGAAGATGCTGTTGATGAGCTGCTGGAAAAGTTAAAAAATCTAGGCGCTAAGACAGAAGATTTAGAGATAAGCCTTGTGGGTGGGGCTGACCTGCTGGGTGAAGGCAATATCGCGGAGCTAATTGTAAATTCTGTTTTGGATTATTTGAAGAGACTAGGCATTAAGCTAAAACAACAGAGATTGGGCGGAACACAGCGCAGAAGTATATCTCTGGATATAAGTTCGGGAAAGATAGTCTATACAGAGGGCGACAGTACGGGAAAAGAATTATGCTAGATATCTGTCGCCGACGTTAAGGCCGTTACGGTTTAAATAGGCGCTTGGGTTCATTATCCCGCTTCGTAATCACCTCAAAATTTTCTCGCGCTAATTTTGAGGTACGCGCGGGATTTCGCTAAATAAAAACTTAAGGTGCTCAAGGAGAAGTCGCCATGAAGAACTATAAAATTTCAAAGGGATTGGCAATCTTTGTAGCCATCACAGGCGCAATAGTAATGTTAGGCTGGATTTTTAACATCGGTATTTTAAAAAGCATTTTGCCTGTGTGGGTTACAATGAAATTCACCACTGCTGTTTGTTTTGTCTTAAGCGGCATTACCCTCTACCTTATTGCAATATCATTTGAGTCAAAGTTTGACATTGCACAGGTATTTCTTCCTATAACTATATTAATCATTCTTCTTATTATGGGTGTTCATCTGGCTTCTACTTTCTTGGGCCTGCGTTTGAAGATAGGCGAAATATTTATAAAAGAGGCAAATGGAGCTGTGCGGTCTGTTGTGTCCGGCAGGCCTTCTGTTCCTACGATGATATCTTTTATTTTGGTTGCGACTGCCGGAATCCTGACAATGTTAAATTTGGCAAATTTAAAGTCTAAATTAAGATTTTTGGGCTGGATTATTATAATGATAGGAACGGTTGCCGTGCTTGGATATTTGGTAAATGCACCGCTTTTGTATTATTATATTAAAGGCAAAACTACCGCCATGGCATTGCATACAGCTATTTTGTTTACGCTGACAGGAATCAGCCTGGTCTTTTTAGGAGGCAAGAAACAGCTTAAGCATTGATAATTGAGGGAGCGAATTTATGCATATAAAGCCAAAATTGTTAATTGCTTTTTTTTCAATAGCAATAATCCCGGTTCTTTTTGTGGGAAGGTTGAGTTTCGTCAATTTTCGGGATGCGTTATTGGAATTAGCCGAGGAGCATGTGGAGGCAGTTGCCAGTTTGAAGGTTGATAAGATAGAAATCTTTTTTAATGGATTAAAGCGCGATATTGCAATAGCCCAGGATTATTACAATATCAAGACCAGCCTGCCTGTGGTAACAGCGTTTTACGACAACAGGTCAAGCCCTGAATATATTAAAGCAAAAAAAATCCTGGATGGACAGCTGAAAGCCTGGGTGAATATTAGAGAGGAACTGGTTGATTTTGTGCTCATCAACCCCGAAGGCAAAGTTGTCTATACTGCCAATGAGGCGTACGCCGGGCATATCGGCGGGCTTTTGCCAGACCCGACTGGAAAAGCATTCCCAGAAGGCAAAAAAGGAATTTACATTTCCCGGATTTTTAAAAGCCAGGCCAGCGGCTATGATTTCGGGATATTTGTTACTGCGCCGGTATATGACTTTGATAACAAATTTATCGGAGTGGTTGCCTTTGAAATTAATATGGCGCCGATTTATAAATTTATTCAGGATACAACGGGTTTGGGTAATACCGGAGAAACATTCTTGGTTAGGAAAGAAGATAATCATATCCTGTATTTGAATCCTCTGCGCCATGATCCTGACGCTGCTTTGAAAAAAACGATAGTTTTCGGTGGCCAGAGGGGCCTGCCTGCACAGGAAGCTGTTTTAAAGAAATCGGGCTTTGGAACAACAGTTGATTATAGGGACAAAAAGGTGCTGGCTGCCTGGCGCTATATTCCTTCTCTGGATTGGGGCTTGGTGGCAAAGATGGATTTTGCAGAGGTTCTGGCGCCGGTATTTGACTTGGGGTTTTCAGTTCTAATTATTTGCCTGCTTATTTTTGTTATAGCAGGAATTATTTCGTTCTCTTTGGCAGATTCCATCGCTAAGCCGATTCAGCTATTGCATAAAGGAACGGAGATTATAGGAAATGGCAATTTGGATTATAAAGTAGGCACAGACGTCAAAGATGAAATTGGCCAACTCTCAAGGGCTTTTGACCAAATGACAGGCAAGTTAAAAGCGCAGGCAGAAGAAGCAAAGGCGGCAAATCAGCAACTTAAGGCGAGTAATCAGCAATTACGCGCCACAGAGCAGCAGCTTAAGGCGAGCGAGCGGCAATTGCGAGCTTCAAACGAACAGTTAAGAGCCAGTGAGCAACAATTAAGAGCCGGTAATCAGCAGTTAAGAAAAAGCGAAGAACAGGTCCGCCTATTAGTAGAGAGTGTTAAAGATTATGCCATTTTTATGCTCGATCCTCAAGGGAATGTTATGAGCTGGAATTCGGGCGCTGAGAAGATTATAGGTTACAGGCCAGAGGAGATTATAGGGAAGCATTTTTCCTGTTTTTATAGCAAAGAGGATGTCCAAAGCGGTAAGCCGGAACACGAGCTTGAAGAAGCTGCGGCTCAAGGCAGATGTGAAGATGAAGGGTGGCGCGTCCGTAAAGATGGCAACAGGTTCTGGGCAAATGCGATTATCAGCGCTGTTTACAATAGCGAAGGAGAGATTCTCGGATTCTCAAAAGTTACCCGTGACCTTACTGAACGCAAGAAGATAGAGGTGGCATTGTATAAATCAGAGGAACGCTTTAGCCAAGTAGCGGCCACTTCTGGTGATTGGATCTGGGAGACAGATATCCAAGGTCGATATACTTACTCTAGTCTTGTAGTGGAGAAAATCTTGGGATATAAACCTGAGGAGGTCGTTGGTAAATATTTCTATGACTTTTTCCATCCTGATGAACGCGAGGAATTAAAAAAAGGAGCATTTGAGGTTTTCGCTAAGAAAGAAGCCTTTAAAGATTTCACCAACAGAAACATAAAAAAAGACGGTCAGGTAGTAATTCTTGAGACCAGCGGTGTGCCGCTGATAGATGCAGATGGTAAGCTAATCGGTTTTATCGGCGTTGACCGCGACATCACCAAGCGCAAGGAGGCGGAAGAGGCACTAAGAGAATCCGAAGAAAAATTTAGACTTATTTTCGATAATGCAGCAGATGGCATGCTGTTGGCAAATATCGAAACCAAGAAATTTGAGTTTGGCAATAAGATGATTTTAGAGATGTTGGGCTATAATTCCGAAGAAATAAAAAATCTCAGCCTTTCTAATATACATCCTCCGGAAGATCTGCTAAGGATAGTAGAAGGATTTGAGGGACAGGCTAAGGGAGAAATTAAGCTTGTTGCGGATGCTTTGACTAAAAGAAAGAACGGCACAGTTTTTTACGCTGATATAACCGCATATCCAATAGTATTATCGGGCAGGAAATATTTAATGGGAATCTTTAGGGACATCACCGAGCGCAAGGAGACAAAGGATGCACTATTGCACGCGGCAGAAGAGTGGAGGACGACTTTCGACTCTATTTCCGACATGGTTTCCATCATTGATAGAGATTACAAGATTATCAGGGTAAATAAGTCTTTTGCTGACAGGCTTAAGATGAGGCCACAAGAGGTTATCGGCAAAACCTGTTATGAACTGTTCCATGGGACAAAAGAACCTTCTGCCGCCTGCCCACATAAATGTACCTTAGAAACGAAAATGCCGCAACGCAGTGAATTCTTTGAGCCTCATCTTGACATGTACCTGGAAGTAACAACCTCACCAATATTTAATGAAAAAGGTGACATAATTGCCTCAGTGCATATCGCAAGGGATATATCCCATCGCAAAAAACTGGAAAAATCCCAGCGGCTCGCAGAGTTGGGAAAACTGGTTGCCGATATGGCCCACGAGGTAAACAACCCCCTTATGATCATCTCCGGTAATGCCCAGCTCTCCCTGCTTGATGAGACGCTTAATGAAGAGGTTAAGAATAATCTCAAGATTATTCACGAGGAAACCAACCGGGCAAAGGATATCATCCAGGGGCTGCTTAAGTTCTCCAGGCCAACCAAGGGCGAACGCAAAGAAACAGATATTAATCAGAGTATTGCCTCTATTGCAAAGCTCATCGAACACCAATTCAGCTTAACTGATGTAACAATAAAGAAAGACTTAAAACCCGGCCTTCCCGCCATACTAATAGATGAGAAACAGATTCAGGAAGTGCTCATGAACCTGCTCAATAACGCAAAGGAGGCTATGCCAGGCGAAGGGACTATTGATATAAGCACCTCTTTAGAGCAAGATTTTCTTAGAATAGACATTAAAGATTCAGGTGTGGGCATGGATGAAGAGACCCTTTCCAGGGTATTTGAGCCGTTCTATACCACCAAGGAAAAAGGAACAGGCCTGGGCCTTGCTGTATGCCTGGGAATTGTAAAGGCCCATAATGGAGAATTAAAGTTTGAAAGCCATCCCGGGAAGGGCACCATTGCTACAGTGCTCTTGCCTATTAGGGGGGGGGTGAGGAGTAATGTTTAAGATTTTGGTTGTAGACGATGAAGAGCGGATAGCTGATATCATGGAGAGGTATCTATCCAGGAGCGGATTTGAGGTTATAAAAGCCATAGGCGGCGAAGAGGCAGTGAAGATTCTAAATTCCGATGCTAAGCTGGATTTGATGCTTTTGGATATGAAGATGCCTAAGGTTGACGGCATGGCTGTCATGCAAAAGGCAAAAGAATTAGGCAAGAATTCTCCTATTATATTTCTTACAGGCTCAATCGACGCGGAAAGGTATCTTGATGAATTGAAAAACAGCGGTTTTTCAAGAGAGGATGTTCTTTACAAGCCGGTTGATTTGCCTGTATTGCTTAAGAAGGTTAAGGAGAAATTGGGCATTGCCTAAAAGCAGCATATAAATATGAAGGGTGCAAAGAGTATGCCTAAAATTCTTATTGTTGATGATGAGAGCGGAATTCGCCAGGTTTTAAATAAATTCTTTAAGATTAAAGGGCTTCAGACTCTAGAGGCAGAGAATGGAGAGCAGGCGCTGCAAATAGCTAGCTCCGAGAATTGTTCAGTAGCGTTGTTAGATATGGGTATGCCGGGGATGGATGGCCTGGTTTTGTTAGAAAAACTTTTAAAAATAAATCCTCGGCTTACCGTGATGCTAATGAGTGGCAGGAATGATGATGAAAAAATTAAAAAGGCACTGGAACTTGGCGCCGCCGGTTTTATAATGAAACCATTTGACTTTTCCGAGCTCGAATCTACGGTGATATCAAAGTTAAAGAATGAGTAGCTATTGAAAGTAATTAAAGTCCGCAACGTAAATCCTAAATTGCTTCATTCGCCCGCTACGCTTCGTCATTGAATCTGCTTACTTCCGTTAAAATATTTGGTATAAATAATCAAACAGGCGATGTGGTGGAGTTTTGCGACGTTCAGAGGGAATTTGAATGAAGACGTTCTAACTTAATAACCCTTGACTGATGGTGAGCATTACACTAGACTGAAGTCGGGATAGGCTTAAATAATTAACTAAAAAGGAGGTAGTCATATGGCAAAAGTAAAATGTATTGCTAAAACAAAAGAAGGTAAGCTGTGTAAAAGTTTTCCATCTGGAAAATCGAAGCACTGTGCAATCCATAAGAAAAAATAATCGGCTAAAGACCAAGTTAATGTTTATCCATCATCAAAAGGTGGACAAACATTAAATTTCTATCTTCCAAGCACTTAGGCATTTTTGACCCCAAAATTAGCGAGGGAATATCTCTCTAAATCCAAAATAAACTAAAGGTAATCTGCACAAAAGATTTAGGTACATGGAATTGCTCTTCGGACTTTATCTCCGGCACGGCTAAGGCATCATCACCGTTTATCGGTACTTATTTATGTTTCTACGTGTTACTTCCTCACCCTGGAACACCCTGCCAAATCTTATTCTATTTTGGCCTCACCCAAGCATAAAAATCGACGCATATTCATCAAAACCCCGTCTAAACTCGTCACCCGCAGTTGTGTCTAAACTCATCCGTTAACTCATCAGTTAGTTTATCTAAACTCAGCATTTCTTGTGTCTAAACTCATCAGCTGGTCTTTGCCTCTCTAATTGACAGATTATCTTCTAGATGCTATCATTATCCCTATGCAAGAAATAACCTGCCCACATTGCTACTCAAAAGATATCAAAAAAGCTGGAAAAAGAAAAGACAGGTTTGGCAATATACAGAAATACCTCTGTAAAAATTGCAAAAGATATTTCTCAGAAGACAGGTTAAAGTTTGCGCAATTTCCAGCAAAGATAGTATTAAATGCTATCTCTTTGTATAATCTTGGCTATTCACAAGAAAAAGTTTCACAGCTGATCGCTAACCGTTACAAAATACAACCTCCAAGAAACACAATTAGTCAGTGGATAAACAAATACTCGATTCCATGCACATACTACACATTAAGGAAGCAAGCAATTAAACTATACAGACCAAAAAATATAATCCTAAATGAAAAACTCCAGCACAAACAGGTCTATAATTTCAAACTCCACAAAGCAAAGATTGTTCTCTTAGAGAAAAAAAACGTTTTGCCTGAGGAAGAACTTAAAGCCCTAAAAACCTACTTAGAGAATGTCCCAGTCAGCAAGGCAGGGGCTATACCCTTTCCGCACCATATCTTCACAATTGCACCAAATAACACCCAGCAAGAATCCCGCGCCTCTAAATTAAGCATGAGGCTTTTTAAGATAACCCAAAAGACAAAGCACAACTATGCAAACAAATTAGCAGCACTCGGCTTAAAGCTTGCCCCTGATAACAAAGCAAGGCACCAAGCAGTACAGGATTTTATGCTGATAAATGACTCAACAACAGTTGCAACAGAAGTACCTGTGTATCTTACTGATAGTGATATAGCTTATTTTAAGAATAAAGGTTTTGGATTTAGCTTCGAAGCCTGTAAAACCCCCATTACAGGACACATAGATATATTACAGATAAGAAATGGCCTTATCTACATCCTTGACTACAAGCCAGAAGCACACAAAATAAACCCAATAAAACAACTAACAATATATGCCTTGGCTCTTGCAGCAAGGACAAAAATCCCTGTCAAGGACTTTAAATGTGCCTGGTTTGATGAGAGAAATTATTATGAATTCTTTCCCTTAAAAGCTGTATATGAAAAGAGAAGTTAAAATAAGGCGCGAATATCATCTTTTCCTTGATACTTTATGCTTTGTGAGTAAACTCAGTTAGCTTCAGTAAGCCTCTCTATCTCCTTAAAAAGCCTCTTACCATTATCATTTAATTCTATATTGTTAGAGTTATAGTCTTCCACAAGTCACCCCTGTTTTTGAAAACCTGTCAAGGTATTTTTAAATTTTTATTGAAAAAAACCAATGTGCGAAACCGCTACATTATTTAAATCTCCTTAACATAGGCAATGTGCGTTTTTACATAGAAACCGTTTTCTTTGTAGCATTACCGCACATAGGCATTTTGGGCTGATTTTGCCTAAATCCAGTTAAGATGGAAACCCATGTTATACTATATTAGATTTTTAAAGAGTAGCTCTTTTGATATAGAGCTTTTTCATCCAGCGGTCCAGGCACCAACGGGTAATATTGAGATTCTCTGATGTTTTCTCCAGATGCCAATCATTTTGCCTTAAGGACTTAAATATAAGTTCTTTGGCAACCTGATATAGGGCCTTTTTTAAATCAAGGCCTTTTATCTTTAATGTGGTTATCTCAATGTCATCAATTGCGCGTTTAATATATTCTTTCACCTTGTGAAAATCACAGGGTTTCTCGAACGCGGCATAAGCGCCTAAGCGGATGAGTTCGTCACGGTTGTGTTCATCCAAGTAAGCGGAAATAATAATCACGTGAATATCAGGAAAACTCTTTTTTATAAGCTGAAGAACCTCAGTGCCGCTTAGTTTAGGCATTTTAATGTCTAAGAGAACCACATCGTAATATTTATTTTTCTTGCTTATACAGGAGAGCGCCTCAGAACTGTCGGAGCAGATATCTACTTCAATATCTATCTCCTTTTCATGCTCAAGGCAAGCTTTGGCATCCTCGGCAAGCATTTTGTCATCATCAACAATAAGGATTCCATATTTGGGTTTCATTGGCGCTCCTTATAGAGATAAAAAAACCTCATTTGAAATCGGCTTACCCGGAGGAATGAGGTTTAAATAAAAAAAGCTTAACTTCGGCAACTCGACTACCTTATTCTGGATCTTTGCCAGAACTTAGGTTCTGTAGCTTTGCGCCCCATTCTTTCGAATGGTTTGCCGTTTCGATTTAAACTTATGCTGACTTGTTTTTCTAATTAAAGTATACCATATAATGTGCGGAATAACCACGTCTTGTAGCAAAACCGCACATTAGCTAATATGCCGTAAAATAAGAGCTTATGAATAATTTGAACAAATAAATGGATAGACTGCATAAATATATACTTACTTTGGTTAATGGGCGCTTTTACGGTTCAATCAAGATAACCTTTGAAGATGGGTTGCCGGTATCAATAAGGGAGGAGAAATCCATAGACACTGCGCCTTTTAAAGAAGAAATCAGAGAGAATCTAAAGAAAGATCCGCATGGAAAGAATAATTAGCTTTTTAATGAAAAATCTTGACAACTTAAAATTATAGTGTATATTAAATCCTAGAATAAAATTTAGAAGTTAGAAGAAAAACAGTCCTATTTGAAGAACAAAGGGGCTGGTGTTTCTGAGGAAACTCTCAGAAATGCCAGTCCTTTTTTATTTGCCATGAATGATTTTAGAGCTAACCCACAGGTAGAAGACGGGTACATTCAGATCGCTAATGAGTTAATGGAT
>JAHKAP010000025.1 GCA_018825985.1 Candidatus Omnitrophota bacterium | reverse complement strand
CTCGTATCGGATTAGGCATACCGATGGGTTCTAATGTGGAGTATGCTGACTCAGCCACTTTAGGCAAAGCAATGGAAGCCCGCAGAGAAATATAAGGTTGCATTTTTTATAGAAGCTACTATAATATTTTTATATTTTTGTTTTTTAATCTTTATTCTTTGATCTTAAGCCTGCTTTATTCCCCCTTAGCTCAGTTGGTAGAGCGAGTGGCTGTTAACCACCAGGTCCGAGGTTCGAGTCCTCGAGGGGGAGCCAATAAAACTTAACCCTCTGTGACAAAAGATGTTGCGGAGGGTTTTGTTTTGGAATAAAATAATAAAAAGGAAAGTTATGAATAAAATAATTTATGAGGAGCGAAAATTAGGTTTTTTCGAGGAATACCTGACTTTTTGGGTTGTCGCTTGTATTGGTCTGGGTATTTTGCTTGGCAAATTATTCCCGCAAGTAGCTTTTAACTTGGATAAAATAGCTATTTACCAAGTATCAATTCCTATAGCCATATGCCTTTTCTTCATGATGTATCCGATTATGGTAAAAATTGATTTCGCAGAGGTGATTAAGGCCGGGAAAACACCCAAGCCTGTAATTTTAACTTTATTTATCAACTGGTGTATTAAGCCTTTTACCATGCTTGCCATAACAAGTCTATTCCTTGGCGTGTTATTTAAAGGTTTGCTCCCGGGGATTGAGATAGTTAAAGGTGGATCGGAGGTGGAATTATACAGGTCCTATATTTCCGGATGTATATTACTGGGTATTGCACCTTGCACTGCTATGGTTTTAGTGTGGGGACATTTGTCAAAGGGCAACGATGGCCATACCCTTGTAATGGTGGCCGTTAATTCTTTGACAATGTTATTTCTCTACGCTCCTTTAGGCGGTTGGTTATTGGGTGTTAACAGGATGCCTATTCCGTGGCAGACCATTGTTTTATCAGTTGTAATTTATGTAGGGTTGCCGCTTTTTCTTGGGTATCACTCAAGAAAAATTATAATTGCCAAAAAAGGCCTTAAATGGTTTGAGGAAAGATTTCTCCATTATCTTACGCCTGTTTCCATAGGAGCACTTTTAATTACTTTAATACTGCTGTTTTCATTTAAGGGAGAGCTTATCATCAAGCAGCCGCAGGTGATATTCCTAATTGCTATACCGCTTTTTATTCAGACATGCTTAATCTTTGCTTTGTCATACGCATTGGCCAAATGGTTAAAACTGCCTTATAGGGATGCTGCTCCCTCGGCATTAATAGGGGCAAGCAATCATTTTGAGGTAGCCATAGCGACATCTGCTATGTTGTTTGGTTTGGCCTCCGGAGCATCATTGGCAACAGTGGTAGGGGTGTTGATTGAGGTCCCTGTTATGCTTATGCTTGTTAAGGTATGTTTAAAAACAAAGCATCTTTTCCAAGAAAGTTTATAGGCTGTATCAAGATTTCAGCTGTTTCTTGATATACTCTTTTCACTTCCTCCGTCATACACCAGTTGCGAAACTCGTCTAATACGGGGAGCCAATTTGCGATACGACCTCTCATCAAACTTTTTGATGCAGAGGGCTTTTTATTTGACAGCACCATTAGGGGGGGGGTATACTGTATTAAATGGATAATAAAGAACCTCAAAATTGTTGGGAGTTTTATAATTGCCCAGAAGAAACAAGAAAGAAATGCCCTGCTTTTCCATCTGATGGGAAAAAGTGTTGGGAAGTTGCAGGCTCTTTTGATGGCCTAGGCTGTCCCAAGACTAAGGGTATGGGTATGATGTTTTGCGTAAGGAACTGTGTTTGGTTTAAGAAGATGTTCAACCCGACTGATAATAAATAGGTAATTTTGGTATAAGTTGCTTCTTCCCGTGAGCCGTTCTCCTGATTAAGAACTCAAACTCATCGCTAAAAGAGTTATATTCAGAGAACGTATCGGGGAGATATTAATTTAAAGACTGCTAATGCGATGGGGTTAAAGATTCCGGTTACGTTGTTAAAATTAGTTGTGAAGGTAATTAAGGAATAAAAAATAGGGATGTTCATTAACAAAACCCTATGTGAGCATAATGCTTGCATAGGGTTTTGTTTTTGGTAAAATAGCTCAAATTTTAGGGATTGAATATGAGTTTAATAAAGTTAAAATTTGATTTACGAAAATATAGCGATAAGAAGAAAGCTAAGATATCGCTACGGTTTTTCAAAACCGGGCCCGGAGAATATGCCCAAGGGGATATTTTTCTGGGAATAACAGTGCCAATGTTAAGAATTTTGTCCAAACGGTATCAAGGCTTGGCATTCAATGAAACCTTGCAGTTGCTCAAATCTCGAATTCACGAAGAGCGATTATTGTCTTTACTCATTCTCATTCTGAAATACCATAAAGTTGATTTATCAGAGAAAAGAAAAATATATAAGGCATACTTGAATCATTCCAAATATGTAAATAATTGGGATCTTGTGGATGTTTCGGCAAAACATATTATCGGGGGTTATCTTAAGGATAAAGACAGGACGCTTCTTTACAAGTTAGCACACTCGGATTCTCTATGGGAAAGGAGAATAGCTATTCTATCTACATTCCATTTCATCGAAAATAATGATTTTGAAGATACTCTAAAAATAGCGGGAATCCTTATCTCTGACCCGCACGATTTAATCCACAAGGCAGTGGGGTGGATGTTGCGGGAAGTAGGTAGGAGGGACAGAGATTCTGAAGAGAGGTTTTTGAAAAAATACTACACGGCTATGCCCAGAACTATGTTGAGATATGCGGTCGAGCGGTTTCCGGAAACAAAAAGACAAGCATATTTACAAGGCACAGCATAGATTTGTCAGGTTCTTTGCAAGCAATATTACCTCTTCCGACAGGCACCAGTTGCGAAACTCGTCCACGATGAGAGCTACTATACGGTAAGCCATCTGGTTAAGTGTTTTTACTTGACATTGCCGTTAAAAGGTCTAAACTTTTAAGTGGTTGATAAAAAATCTTAAAAATTGTTGGGAATTCCAGGATTGTCCAAGAAACATTAGGGATAGCAGTCCGGTGTACAAATTAAACCTTGGTAAAAGATGCTGGGTAGTAGTAAGCTATGTTCCGGAAGGATGTCCTAAGACTTCTAAAGGTTTTGGGTATTATTGCGGAGGAGGTTATCATGATTAAGATAACGGACGAATTGAACTTGGAGTATGTGAAGGGGTTATTACAGTACGGAGTGGATATTAATGAGATGGTGGTTAAACTGGAGGAAAAAGGAAGGCAGCTAGCACAAAATATAGAAAGCTTAGAAGAGTTAGAGGGAGAAGTAGAGGTAGAAGGTGAACTTTGTGTACTTAAACAGTGTCCAATGGTATCTGTCCTCAACGCGGTAAAAAAGGCTAATGCCGAATTAACTGGGGAAGAAAATTTACCAGATTTCTATCCTCAAATTGTGAAAGACTATATAGAAAACCATCCAGAGGAAGGGGCTATTTTGCATCCTTTGTGCATTGTACACCAGCGCATTCGTAAGGCTTTCGGGGAAAAGCACGGGTTTGAGATACAACAAATTGCTTGCCGCAGTGGCAGTACAGGAAAGGTTGTGTATTCTAAAAAAGGATTGGAAAAGGCGAAGATGAACGAAGAAGAGGTTAGTAAGGCAATCGGCCAAGGTGCTTGCTTATATGAACTTAAGAGAATACAAACTGTTTAGATATATATAAATGAGGACAGATTATGAACTATGATCAGATTAACAATAAGTTAACGGCATATTTTAATTTAAATTTTGGTTTTTTTCCTGCGACCGCAGAAATGGCTTCAATCCGTTATTTGAAAAAATATTTAGCGCAGAAAAATAAAGAAGAGATAACCGAAGATGATTTACCAGAATTAGGTAGATGGCTTGCAGATAAGTTCATGATTACCGGGATTATAAGTGAGGCAAAGGTTAAAAAAATGATCCAGGATTTTAACCAAAAAGCCATCTAGCCGTATAATACGATATGCTCAAGAATAAGAATCTTCTTCTATTCTTCATCCGTTTTTATGGTTTTTTCTACCTTTTGGTTTACTCTGGTCTAAGCGTC
This sequence comes from Candidatus Omnitrophota bacterium, assembly GCA_018825985.1. Classification (GTDB taxonomy): domain Bacteria; phylum Omnitrophota; class Gorgyraeia; order Gygaellales; family Profunditerraquicolaceae; genus JAHKAP01. Next base: position 1,160 of record JAHKAP010000025.1, on the reverse strand, counting down.
AAAATTTTTTTTCTCTGATTGGACGACTCTGTTATCCCCGCTCCAATCAGCAATGGAATCAGTAAACCTGCGATTAACGCCCTTTGATAGAGTATATTTATTGTACTGTAACGAATTTACCTTGATTTCAATCGGAAACTCATCTAAGCAAGTAAACTAAACTGATTATACCTATGCTTCTTAACTGCCTTCCGCAAACACAATCTTCGGCCATTCGCATTCAGCGGGAAGTTTCCAACAAAACGCCGAGCACGTTACTTAACTTACGATATAAACTCCCTTCGAGGTGAGTTTTGTAACTTTCACACGAGCGAAGAGGCGGGAAAAGTATGTGAATAACTGCTTATGGTTACTTTATTTTTTTAAAAATAATTAAAATAGTTCCATGAGGAGATGGAAATATTAATTGATTTTTATATTGCTAAGAGTTTATCTCATAATGAATACCAGTGAAAGATTTCTAAATTACTAAACAAAAATAAAAATCGCAGGAACGGTTTGGTGGGAAACTAGAGTGTCGGCCAAGTCACGGTGTCATAGATTAATTGCAGTCTTGAGATTCTACGTTATGTTGTGGTTTGTGGATTTCTGAAATAGCCTCGGATCTTATCGCAAAGACGGAACCAATCTTACCACTTGTTGCGGTTATAATTATTGCGGTGGGTTATTGTTTGATGTAAAATTATACCCTGTAAGCGGCTTATCTTTTAGTGTTTCTCCTCTGACCTGGAGCCAGTCTTTTTTTGTTTGGACTGTTTTGCGATATACCGAAAAGGAGAAGGCGCTTAAAAAGTAATATTTATCAAAACTTATAATTATATATTTTTTTTCGGAGACCTTTGCTTTATATTATAAAGGATGTATAATACTCAAGTGAAGTATTGATAAGTTGTATTGCCCAAAAATAAGGAGTAAGATGAAGAAATTATTTAAACGTCAAACCCCGGAAGCCGAAGAACAAGTTCAGCCGGATATTGCCGCTTCAATCGACAAAATTCAGCAGCAACTGACTATTCTGGAGAATAAAATCGATAGCCTGATCAATCGGTCTTCAGAAAGATCTTTTGAGAGAAAAGAACATGGTAGGCCTTTTCAGCGTTTCGACAACTCTTTTAGGCGAGACAGGGAAAGCCGGGAAAATTCATTACGGGATAGGAGCT
>JAHKAP010000024.1 GCA_018825985.1 Candidatus Omnitrophota bacterium | reverse complement strand
TATTATACTAGTTCTTGCGGTTGCGGCAGTATTGTATTTTAATTTTAGCGGTAATTTGTTTGCCCAGGAAAAGATGAAGGTCGGGATTGTAAAGTTTAGTAACCTTCCTCATTATAACGCAGCTTTAAAAGGTATCCTTAAAGAGTTTAAGGCGAGAGGGCTTGATGAAAGTAAAGTAGTTTTAGATATCCGGGATGCCGACGGGAAGAAAGATAAGGTTATTGAAATAGCCAAAGATTTTAAGGCCAAGGGAATGAATCTGATAATGCCGATCGGAACTCCGGCTGCGGTTGGGGTATTTAAAGAAGTTAATGATATTCCGATTGTGTTTTCTACAGTTTTTGATCCAATAAGCTCGGGGATAGCAAAAACCTGGGAAAGCCCCGGGACAAACGCTACCGGCAGCAGTACATGGGTTGAGATGAGCGCGATCCTAGGGGAGCTGCGTAAGATCCTTAAGTTTAAGGTATTAGGGGTTATATATACTAAGGAAGAAATGCATTCTGTCATACAGTTTGAAGAGTGCAACAAACTTCAGGAGAAGATGGGTTTTACGATCATCCCGGTTAATTTCTCTCAGATTTCAGATATTAAGAATGTGCAAGATGCGCTGGTAGGCAAAGCTGATGCGATTTATGCTGCCGGAAGCACTCCCATTACTAAAAATATGAGTGCTTTGATTGAAATTACTAATCCCGCTAAAATACCGATGGTTTCTTATTTGGCAGAGAGGGTTGAGCAGGGGTCATTACTGGCTGTTTCCACTAATTCTATTCAGTTGGGAGAAATAGCAGGGAGAAAAGCAGCCTTGGTATTAGGCGGGGCTAAGCCTTCGGAGATGCCCATTGAAAAAGGGACTATCTTTGATATTTCTATTAATCTGAATACCGCGGCAGCTCTAGGACTTAAAGTGCCAGAAGAAATGGTATCAGCCGCTGCGAAAGTTATTAAAGATTAGGCTTAAAAAAGAAACGGATAAGTTAATAAAAGATCCAGGGCCGGACTTAATAGTCCGGCCTTTTTTTAGTTCAAAAACGCGGCTATGTATTTAGCCTATCAACTCCTAATTTAGGCTTAAGGTTCCATTCTAATTAGTTTGACACACCGCTGTTTATAATATATAATTATAAAACTATGGAACTTAACGATATTATAGCCCAGCGAAAGCTCAAACTTGAGTCTCTTAAGGCCCAAGGTATACCTTTATATCCCAGCAATGTGTCCGAACACGCGCATATTTCAGAAGCGCTTACGGATTTTGCTGAAGGTAAGAAAATGAGCCTCTGTGGCAGGATCATGGCTAAGCGCTTGCACGGCAAGGTTATATTTATGGACCTAAGGGATACTACTGGCAAGATCCAGCTTTATATTAAGGCGGATTTTATCGGTAAAGATAGATTTGCTTTGCTGGATAATCTGGATATTGCTGATATTTTGGCGGTCAGGGGTGAGCTTTTTAAGACCCATACCGGAGAATTTACCCTTAAGGTCGACGAGTATACAATTTTAGCCAAAGCACTTAGGCCTCTTCCGGAAAAATGGCACGGTTTGAAAGACATTGATATCCGTTATCGCCAGCGCTATTTGGATCTGATTTCTAATGAGGAAGTAAAAAAGGTTTTTTTACAGCGTTCGCAGATAGTAAAGACTATCCGGGGTATCCTGGACAAAAAGGGATTTTTGGAAGTAGAAACTCCAATGATGCATTATATACCCGGCGGGGCTGCCGGCCGGCCGTTTAAAACCAGGCACAATGAGTATAATATGGAGCTTTTTTTAAGGATTGCCCCGGAATTGTACTTAAAAAGGTTATTAGTTGGAGGCCTGGATAGGGTATACGAGATAAACCGGAATTTCCGAAATGAAGGGGTATCTACCCGGCATAATCCGGAATTTACAATGTTGGAGGTTTATGCCGCTTATGCCAATTATGAGGATATGATGGATCTTTGCCAGGATATTGTGGTTGGCGCCTGTATTGAGCTCTGGGGTAAGCCTAAGTTCGCTTATCAGGGTAAGGAAATCGATCTGGCTCCTCCCTGGAAGAGGGTTTCTTTTGCCGCTTTAGTTAAGGATAAATTCGGTATCGAACCTTTGGATGACGCCGAAATGATGCTTAAGAAATTAAGGGACAAAGGCTTTGCCGAGTCCAATGTCAAGCTTTCCCGCTCCCAGATCAATAAGGTAATTGAGGGTGCCCTGGAGCATGACGCAAGCTTTGCGCCGATATTTGTGACTGATTATTTTACCTCGCTCTGCCCTTTAGCTAAGGCCAAGACTGATAATCCTTTGATCTCAGAGAGGTTTGAGGTTTATATTTCCGGGATGGAGATCGGGAACGCCTATTCAGAGTTAAATGACCCTATAGAGCAAAAAGCCCGTTTTGAAGAAGAGATCAACGAGTCTGAAAGCAGCGAAAAGAAAAATGTGGATGATGATTATTGCCTGGCCTTAGAACACGGAATGCCTCCTGCCGGAGGTTTAGGTATCGGTATAGACAGATTGGTCATGCTTTTGACTGACCAGCCGGCTATCAGAGATGTGATCCTATTTCCGCTTTTGCGGCCCCAAGAAGAAAAATGAAATTAGAATTTTTTATCGGCCTAAGGTATTTAATGACCAAACGTAAAGAGAAATTTATCTCTTTGATCAGCCTTATCTCGATCTTGGGGGTAGCTATCGGGGTAATGGCTTTGATCGCGGTTCTGGCTGTAATGACCGGGTTTGACAAAGAACTCCGGGATAAGATTATTGGTAATTATGCCCATGTCACTATCTCCAGCTATAAGGGCATTGATTACAGCGAATATCTTAGTATCTTTGAGAAAGTCTCCCGTATTCCTGAGATCAAAGGGGTAAGCCCTAATGTCCAGGGCCAGGTTATAGTCAAGGAGGGGGAAAAGATATTTGCCATAGGCATAAGAGGGATTGAGCCGGATAAAGAGGTTAAGGTTACCAGGATCAGTGATTACCTGATAAAAGGAGACCTTAAGGGTTTAAATAAAGGCGCGGTTGTTGTCGGCAGAGAACTGGCTGCATATCTGGGCCTGGACCTGAATTCCGAACTTACTATTTATTCGCCTCTAGCCGGGGAGAAATATTCTTTAAAAGTAGCCGGTATTTTTAATTCCGGGATGTATGACTATGATCTTAATCTGATCTTTGTAAGTTTAAAATCAGCCCAGGAGATATTGGGTATAAATAATCAGGTCAGCTCGATCGCGGTAAAATTAACTAATCTTTATGCGGCTAAAAAAGTTCAAAAAGAAATTTATAAGGCGATAGGTTATGAATACTCTGTCAAAACCTGGATGGAGACCAATCAGAATTTTTTTGCTGCTTTAAAGCTGGAAAAGATCACTATGTTTATTATTCTGACTTTGATTATTCTGGTGGCGTCGTTCAATATTATCAGTACCCTTATGGTAATGGTGGTGGAGAAGACCAAGGATATCGGGATATTAAAAGCTATCGGGGTGAGCTCAAAGGGTATTAGGAATATTTTTACCTTTATAGGATTAAGCATAGGCGGCTTAGGAATTTTCTTGGGAGTTTCAGGCGGCGTGGCTTTATGCTTGCTGTTTAAAAAGTACCAGTTTATAAAGTTACCCCAGGATATTTATTATGTGGATAGGATACCGGTGGTCCTGGAAGTCTGGCCTGACCTGTGTCTGGTTGTCCTGTCTGCTTTAGCCATTAGCCTGGCCTCAACTATTTATCCGGCGATCAAGGCGAGTAAATTAAAACCGGTTGAAGCATTAAGATACGAATAAAATGCGCGGATTGCGCGGATAAATTAAATCCGCGGATATCCGCAGATAGGATCAAATATAATCCGCGTTCATATGCTGGAAGCAAAAAACATCCATAAATTTTACAATAAGTCTGATAAAGAGGTCCAGGTTTTAAGGGGTTTGGACCTGGCTATAAAAAAAGGCGAATTTACGGCTATTGTTGGGCCTTCGGGAGCGGGTAAATCAACCCTTTTGCATATCCTTGGGGGATTAGATGAACCTTCGCAAGGCAGCGTTGTATTCCAGGCCCTAGATATCTATAAGATGAGCGATGCTCTTATCTGCCGGATACGCAATCGGGACATTGGTTTTGTTTTTCAATTTTATCATCTTTTGCCGGAATTCACAGTTTTAGAAAATGTAATGATGCCGGCGCTGATAAAGTCAGAGTTAAGGGAGAAAAGCCAAGAGATAAAAAATAAGGCTTTAGAATTGTTGGATACGGCAGGTTTGAGCGAAAGGACCGGGCATTTTCCGTCAGAACTTTCAGGAGGCGAACAACAAAGAGCGGCGATCTGCCGGGCCTTGATTAATCAGCCCAAGATTTTATTCTGTGATGAGCCTACTGGAAATCTGGATTCCAAAACTGGGGGCGAGATAATTTCATTGATCAACCGGACCAATAAGGAAACAGGGATGACAGTAGTTTTGGTAACTCATAATTTAGAATTAGCTAATCTTTCGGATAAGGTGTATAAATTAAAAGACGGCATATTATATAATTAACAAGGGGGTAAAATGAAGATCTATATAAACGGTAAGTTTTATGAAAAAGAGGATGCTAAAATATCGGTTTTTGACCATGGACTGCTTTATGGTGACGGGGTGTTTGAAGGCATCCGTTCATATAACAGCCTGGTTTTCAGATTAGAGGAGCATATTGAACGTTTATATGAATCAGCTCATTCGATAATGTTGAATATTCCTTTAACTAAACCAGAGATGATCAAGGCTGTAGTCAGAACCCTCAAAGAAAATAATCTAAAAGACGGTTATATCCGTCTGATCGTTACCCGCGGCGAAGGAGATTTAGGGTTAGATCCGCGAAAATGCCCTAAAGGGGGCACGGTTATTATTATAGCCGATAAGATCGCGCTCTACCCTGAAAAATTATATAAAGAAGGAATGGCGATTATTACGGTTTCCACTACCCGCAGTTCCCATGAGGCTTTAAATCCTCAGATCAAATCTTTAAATTACCTGAATAATATCCTGGGTAAGATCGAGGCCGGTAATTCTGGTTATGCCGAAGCCCTGATGTTAAATGACCAGGGTTATGTGGCTGAATGCACAGGAGATAATATTTTTATTGTCCGCAAAGGAGTTCTTTTTACTCCTCCGGAGACTATGGGGGCCTTGAGGGGGATTACCCGGGACGCTATCTTAGAGATAGCTGAAAAGATCAAACTTCCGGCCAGAGAAAATCCATTTACCCTGCATGAGTTGTATGTTGCCGACGAGTGTTTTTTAACCGGCACCGGAGCTGAGGTTATTTCTGTGGTCAAAGTAGACGGCAGGGTCATTGGAACGGGAAAACCCGGCCCAATAACCATGAATTTGATCAAGAAATTCCACCAGTTGACTAAAACCGACGGAGTGAAATATTAATATGGTCTGTGACGTTTGCTCTAAAAATCAGGCTACGGTACACCTTACTGAGATCATTGATGATTCAATGAAGGAGTTGCATCTTTGCGAAGAATGCGCCAGGCAGAAAAGCGCTCAGATGGACCAACAGTTTGGTTTGGCTGACCTCTTGGCTGGCTTAGCTGAATTCGGCAAGCCCCAGGGTGAAGATAAAAATACCTTGAATATGAAATGCCCTAACTGCGGGCTGGCCTTCAAGGATTTTAAGAAGATCGGAAGGCTTGGTTGCAGTGAATGTTACACATCGTTTCGGCGTTACCTGGGCCCTTTACTAAAAAGGATCCATGGCGCTAATAAACATATCGGAAAATCTCCCGCTAAAATAACCGGGGACCTTAAGGAGAGGATAGACATTGAGGACCTGCGAAATAAACTACAGGATGCGGTTGAAGCGGAGAAATTTGAAGAGGCGGCTAAGCTTAGGGATCAGATCAAAGAATTAGAGATTAAGGCTAAAGTATCTCCCATTGACAATAAAGAGGGCAAGGAATAGCGATGCATTTAAATGACCTGGTTAATCACGGCAGCGAATGGCTCAAAGGCACCGGGCCTCATTCGGATATCGTATTATCCAGCCGGATCCGGTTAGCCCGGAATTTAGATAAAATTGCTTTTCCGCATTGGGCAAATAAAAAACAAAACAAAGATGTCTTGGACGCGGTAGAAGAAGCAGTTTCCAAGATCGATCTATTAAAGAAGACCACTGTTTTTAGGCTCGCCGATCTGGATAATGTGGATAAACAGTTTTTGATCGAAAGGCATCTGATGTCTTATGAACATGCCCAGAAGAGCGACTCCAAGGCAGTTGTAATTGATGAGGAAGAAATAGTTTCGATAATGATAAATGAAGAGGACCACATGCGAACGCAGGTAATGCAGTCAGGTTTTAATCTTTTTGAAGCCTGGAATATTATCAGCGCGATAGATGATTTTTTGGCTAAGGAATTGCCTTTTGCTTTTTTGCCGGATTGGGGTTATTTAACCGCCTGTCCGACTAATACCGGTACCGGAATGCGCGGTTCGGTAATGCTGCATCTACCGGCTTTGGTTATGGTTAATCAGGTTAATCAGGTTTTGGCTGCAATCTCCAAATTACAGTTCACTACCCGCGGGCTCTACGGTGAAGGGACGCAGGCCAGCGGAAATCTTTTTCAGGTTTCAAATCAGGTTTCTCTTGGACATAGCGAGACCGATATAATTGAAAATATCAACGGCTTGATTCGTCAGATCATTGAGCAGGAGAATCAGGCCAGGGAGACTCTTGTTTCCCGTAACCGGGCGATGTTAGAGGATAAGATAAACCGTAGTTTCGGTATTTTAAAAAGCGCTTATATTATCTCAAGCCAGGAGACTATAGAATTATTATCAATGCTCAGGCTGGGATGCGATTTGGGTATCATTAAGGATCTTGACCGCAGGCAGGTGAATGAACTATTTATCGTGATCCAGCCGGCGCATTTACAAAAAATAGAGAATAATAAGCTTACGGCCCAGGAGAGGGATATTAAAAGGGCCGAGATAATCCGTAAGAAATTAGTCAAACAATAAGTGAGGACATAAGTTATGAAGCAGTATATTAATGGCAGCATAGGCTACATAACTTATATGTCCGAACTTATCCCGCCCTTTTGGCGTGATATATGGAAGTTATTCCAAAAGAGCGGGATTAATTCGCAGACGGCCTTGCGGCCTACGATTTATGTCGTAAGGAATACTCCATAAATCTTCTGCTCATTAAAGGGAGGAAGTAATGTTCAATCGTTTCACTGAAAGAGCGAGAAAAGTAATTATATTAGCTAAAGAAGAAGCCAGGCGCTTTAATCATGATTACATAGGCACCGAGCATATTCTTTTAGGCCTGATCAGGGAAGGGGAAGGGGTAGCTGCTACGGTGTTGGAAAAGTTAGGGATATCTTTGGAGAATATCCGCCTGGAAGTTGAAAAATTAGTCCAGCCAGGTCCGACTACTCAAATCATCGGGGATATTCCTTTTACTCCCAGGGCCAAAAAAGCCCTGGAATTGGCAGCTGAAGAGGCCAGGGCACTTGGACATAATTACATCGGCACTGAGCATTTACTATTAGGTTTGATCAGAGAAGAAGAAGGCGTAGCTTCGCAGGTAATGTTGAATTTAGGGGTGGATCTAAATACGGTCAGGAATAAAGTAATGGAGGTTTTGGGTTCGGTATTGCCCGGGGTTAATCAGAACCAGGCTAAAACTAAGACTCCGGCATTGGATGCTTTTGGCCGGGACCTCACTGCTTTGGCTAAAGATGACAAACTTGATCCGGTAATCAACCGGCGCAATGAGATCGAAAGAGTTATCCAGATTTTAAGCCGTAGGACTAAAAATAATCCGGTACTATTAGGCGAGGCTGGCGTAGGAAAGACAGCTATAGTCGAAGGCCTGGCTCAGGACATTATACAGGGCAATGTTCCGGAAATATTAAGGCATAAGCGTTTAGTGGTTTTGGACCTGGCTTTAATGGTTGCCGGGACAAAATACCGCGGCCAGTTTGAAGAAAGAATCAAGGCGGTAATGGAGGAGATCAAGCGTTCGCAGGACGTAATTATTTTTATCGATGAACTCCATACCTTGGTTGGCGCCGGAGCCGCAGAAGGGGCGATTGATGCCTCAAATATTTTAAAGCCCGCGCTATCCCGGGGAGAGATGCAATGCATCGGTGCCACCACCCTGGATGAATACCGTAAATACATTGAAAAAGACGCGGCTTTAGAAAGAAGATTTCAGATCATCATGGTCGAGCCTCCGTCTGTAGATCAGACCATTGAAATACTCAAAGGATTAAGGGATAAGTATGAGGCCCATCACCGGGTGGTGTTTACCGACCAGGGATTAGAGGCCGCGGCTAAATTGTCTGACCGCTATATCTCCGGAAGGTTTATGCCGGATAAGGCCATTGACCTGATGGATGAAGCCGGATCCAGAGCCAGGTTGAATGTATTGGTGGTGCCTCCGGATATCAAAAAGCTGGAAGAAAAAGTTGAGACGATCCGTAAAGAAAAAGAAACTTATATTAAATCCCAGGATTTTGAGAAAGCAGCCGGCCTAAGGGACCAGGAGAGGCAGGTGCGCCAGGAATTGGAGTCTTTTAACCGGGAGTGGTCTCAGGCTAAGGATAAGATGCGTCCGGAAGTCGGCGAAGAGGAGATTGCTAAAATAGTCGCGCAATGGACCGGGATCCCTATTTTTAGGCTGGAAGAAAAAGAAGGCGAAAAATTATTAAAGATCGAAGAAGAATTGCATCGCAGGGTAGTTGGGCAGGAAGAGGCGATATCCGCCATTGCCCACGCGGTGCGCAGGTCTCGGGCCGGTATCAAGGACCCTAAAAGGCCGATCGGTTCATTTATTTTTCTGGGCCCGACTGGCGTAGGTAAAACTCTTTTAGCCCGGGCATTAGCGGAATTTATGTTCGGCGATGAAGATTCACTTATCCAATTGGACATGTCCGAGTATATGGAAAAATTCAATGTCTCGCGGTTGATCGGCGCTCCTCCGGGATACGTCGGTTATGAAGAAGGCGGCCAGCTTACCGAAAGAGTAAGACGCAGGCCGTATTCAGTAATACTTTTGGATGAGATTGAAAAAGCCCATCCGGATGTATTTAACCTGTTGCTTCAGGTTTTTGAAGAAGGCCGGCTCACCGATAGTTTTGCCCGTAAAGTCGATTTTAAGAATTGTATTATGATCATGACCTCTAATGTGGGAGCGGAGTTGATCCGTAAATCCGGATCGATCGGCTTTAAGAGCCAAAAAGATGAAGTTACCTATCAGGGAATGAAGGATAAACTCCTGGAAGAAGTAAAGCATACTTTTAAACCGGAGTTTTTAAACCGTATCGACGATATCATTGTCTTCAGGCCCTTGGTTAAAGAAGACCTGCAGAAGATCATTGATATTGAGATAGGGTTTTTGGTGGGGAGGTTGAAAGAGCATAAACTTTCTTTAGAGGTCAGCCCGGAGGCTAAGGATTTTCTGATCGAAAAAGGTTTTGACCAGGTATTCGGGGCCAGGCCTTTGAAAAGGACCATCCAGAGATTTCTGGAAGATCCTTTATCCTCGGATATTATCTCCAAGAAATTTAAAGAAGGTTCAATAATCAAAGTAGCCAGGCGTAATACCGAACTGGTTTTTGAAGAAGGTCTTCTCTAAAACAGGGTAAGCTGATGAAATTAAAATATACCTTTCATATTTTAGGGGCTAAGTTTATCTCTTTTATTTATTTTTTAGGAGGCCTGACTTACCTAACTTTCCAGACTTTTTATCAGGCTCTGAAGCCGCCGTTAAAACGCAGGCGTATATTTGAACAAGCTAAAAAAGCCGGCGTCGACAGCCTGCCGATAGTTTCGTTGATCTCATTCTTTATCGGGGTTATTTTTGCTTTTCAAATATCTTATCTAATGACCCGCCTGGGGTCTGAGATGTATATAGCCAGTATTGTGGCTTTATCAATAGTCAGGGAATTAGGCCCGGTTATAACCGCTCTGGTAGTTGCCGGAAGAGTAGGGGCAGCGATTACCGCTGAAATAGGCTCAATGCAGGTTACTGAACAGGTGGATGCCCTCTCTACTCTGGCTACCAACCCGATAAAATACCTGGTAGTACCGCGCTTTATCGCTTTAGGCCTGATGCTTCCAATTTTAACCTTGTATGCCGATATTGTCGGAATATTGGGAGGCTGGTTGATCTGCGTATTTAAATTAGGGATAACCTCTAGTATGTACTGGAATATCGCTACCGAAGCCCTGAGATTCAAGGACCTCATCACGGGTTTGTCTAAAACAATTGTTTTCGGTATGCTTATCGCTCTAGTAAGCTGTTACCAGGGGTTTAACGTAGAAGGCGGAGCAGAGGGCGTTGGCAAGGCAACCACCAAGTCAGTAGTAGTTTCTTTTATCTTGATCATTGCCTTTGATTGTTTCTTTACAGCTTTATTTTATTTCATCTTTCCATAATGCAGTTTAGTTTAGATACGATTATATTGATTACAGCGATTATAAAAAAGATTCCAGCGATTCTCTAAAGAGATAATCTCAGTAATCTGATTTTGAATCTCTGGAATCATATCATTAGTATTTTGAAAGTAATATATGGCGATCATAGAATTAAAAAACCTGAATAAATCGTTTAATGACCACCAGGTCCTGAACAATTTAAACCTTATTATAGAAAAAGGCTCAACCCTGGTGGTTATCGGCCGTTCCGGTTGCGGTAAGAGTGTTTTACTAAAACATATTATCGGGATATTGAATCCGGATAGCGGCAGTGTCCTGGTCAACGGCCAGGATATCTGGCAGACGTCCAGGGCAGACTTTAATAAGATCATATTTAAGATGAATATGGTTTTTCAAGGCGGGGCCTTGTTTGATTCTCTGAGCGTAGGCGAAAATGTTGGTTTTGAGTTGATTGAGCATAACCTGGCCGAAGGCGTTGGATTAGATAAAAAGATCAAAGAAGCGTTATCGTTAGTGGACCTCTTCGGCATCTCCCATCTTATGCCTTCTGAGCTCAGCGGTGGGATGCGTAAACGCGTTGCCCTAGCCAGGGCGATTTGTATGCACCCGGAGATTATTCTTTATGATGAACCAACTACCGGAGTTGACCCGATCACCGCGGATAGTATCAATGAGTTGATCAAGAGCCTTCAGGATAAATTGAAAGTAACTTCTATCGTGGTCACCCATGATATGAAGAGCGCCTATAAGATCGGCGACCGGATAGCGATGTTGTATAAAGGAAAGATCATTGTTGAAGGTAGTCCGGAAGAGATTCAGAATTCCCGGGATCCCTTTGTGCATCAGTTTATTAATGGTTTAGCCAAGGGCCCGATTACTGAAGATTGAGCGGTTTAAAAAAACAAATTTATGATTTCGCCGATTAAGAAGCAGATTACGCAGATTAAAAACTTCTTAGAATAATCCGTGAAATCCGTTTAATAAATCTGTGTAATCAGGTATTTCTATGAGAGATTTCCAGAGTTGATAAAAATAATGAATCCTTGCTAATAATGGAGGTAAATAATGACATTCGGCAAGAGCAAATTAGAGTTAAAAGTGGGTATTTTTGTTTTTATAGGAATATTGATTCTGGTTGTGTTTGTTTTGCTGATCGGCGATTTTAAAAATATTTTTTCAACCTATAAGATAAATTTCACCTTTAGTTTTGTCAATGGGGTCAGGGTTGGGGCTCCGGTAAGGTTTGCCGGCGTGGATATCGGAGATATCCGCGAAGTCGGCATAATGCCTTCCAGTAATGGAAATAACCCCAAAGTCAGGTTGGTAGGTTGGATCAAGCAGGATATCAAAATACCGGTTGATTCATCAGTCTGGGTAAACACCCTGGGTCTTTTAGGTGAGAAGTATATTGAGATCATGCCGGGCAAGGATGCGGTTAATTTTATTCCCTATAATGGAGAATTATCCGGGAATGACCCGATGGCTACTCAAGAGATGGGAGAATTAGCAAAGTCGATCGCGGTCAAATTAGATGGTGTCCTGGTCGGTGTAAAGGATTTGAGCAAAAATATCGATGATGGGATAGAGAGGATAAAGCGCCAGGAGGGTTCTTTAGGCAAACTTATTTACGGCGATAAGATTTATGCTGACTTGGAATCCCTGGTTAGCGATATCAAGGCTCATCCCTGGAAACTCTTTTGGAAGACCAAGGATAAACCTCAAAAAAAATAATGGTTACCAGGATCAGGACTATATTCAGCTGCCAGAGTTGTGGTTATCAGTCGCCAAAATGGCTGGGTAAATGCCCGGATTGCGGCAACTGGAATACTTTTGTGGAGGAAGATTTTTCGGACATCCCGCTGAAGTCCAAAGAAAAATCCAGCCTTTATAAAGAGGAACCGGTCCTGCTTAAAGACGTTGTGATCAAGGATACCAACCGGATCAAGACAGAGATCAAGGAATTGGACCGGGTATTAGGCGGGGGAATTGTTTTAGGTTCTGTGGTTTTGATCGGCGGAGACCCTGGGATAGGCAAATCCACTATTTCATTGCAGATCTCTAATCATATCGCCCAGCAAGGTAAAAAAGTTCTTTATATAAGCGGTGAGGAATCAGTAGCCCAGACCAAGCTCAGGGCTAAACGCTTAGGGCTCGGGCCTAAAGAAGAAGCTTTATATATTGTTAATCAGACCGATCTCTCTCTAATTATCGAGTATATACAGAAACTAAAACCGGATTTGGTAATAATAGATTCTATACAGGTGGTTTTTGACCCCCGGATAAGTTCGGCAGCCGGCAGTGTCAGTCAAGTCAGGGAATGCGCTAGTCTTTTGACCCAGATCGCCAAGACCACCGGGATTTCTATTTTTATAATCGGGCATGTTACTAAAGAAGGGACGATTGCCGGCCCAAGAGTACTGGAACATATAGTTGATACGGTGCTTTATTTTGAGGGAGACAGATTCGCGGTCTATAGGATCCTAAGGGCGGTAAAGAACAGGTTTGGCTCAACTAATGAGATCGGAGTATTTGAAATGGGCTCTGCCGGGTTAAAAGAAGTAGAGAATCCTTCAGAGATCTTTCTTTCTGAAAGGGCAAAAGAGGCCTCCGGAACGGTTGTGGTTCCGGTCCTGGAAGGGAGCCGTCCTTTATTAGTCGAGATCCAGTCTCTGGTAAGTAAAACCAATTTTGGCTATCCTTTGCGCCGGGCCCAGGGGTTTGATTATAATCGCTTAGGCTTGTTAGCCGCAGTTTTGGAAAAAAGGATGGGTTTTGGATTAGAATCTCAGGATATTTTTGTTAATGTTGCCGGAGGGATAAAGATCGAAGACCCGGCAGCTGACCTGGCAGTGGCTCTGGCTGTTGCGTCAGCATTTAGTGAGAAGAATATTCCAAGCGATACGATTGTGTTAGGAGAAGTGGGTTTAGCCGGAGAAGTAAGGAGCGCTTCCCAGGTTTCATTAAGGATCAATGAGGCGTTAAAGTTAGGCTTTAAGCATTGTATCATTCCAAAGAGTAATTTTAAGAATCTGGAATATAAAAAAGACGCGATTGAAGCAGTTCCAGTTTCAACTTTAAAAGAGGCTCTTGATATAGCATTGGGCGCCCGGACGTAGAGGATGGGCTCGCTTATTAATTATAACACTCCGGCCTATCGGATGGTCGGGGGTCGTGTTTTCTGCAGGAGGAGGTAATATTATATGAATGTTTTATCTGTAAGAATTATTTTTGTTTTTTTTAGTCTGTTCGTGGGTTATGTTGCAATGGAGCCTATGGGTAACGCGCTTTTGGGCGCGCTATTAGGCATTGCCGCGAGTCTACTGATAATTATTCTTGAGATGGGTATGCGTCGGGTTTCTACCCGCGGGCTCTCAAGTGGTGTCTTCGGGCTGATCCTGGGGTTGATCATGTCTAAACTTATCGGAGATGCAATATCCTTGACTCCCATGCCCAATATTATGTTATCTTTTTTGAAAGTAGCCCTGACTGTTGTTTTGTGTTATCTATGTATGATTATTGCCTTGCGGGGGCAGGACGAATTCAGCTTGGTTATTCCTTATATAAGGTTGCGCCGGCAGGATCAGGCAGAGGAAAAGGTGATTTTGGATACTAGTGTGATTGTTGACGGCAGGATCACCGATATTCTAAAAACAGGATTTTTGGAAGCAAGGATCATTATCCCTAGGTTTGTTTTAAAGGAGCTCCAGCAGATCGCTGATTCTACTGATCCGATAAAGCGCCAGCGGGGCAGGCGCGGACTGGAGATCCTCAATACTATTCAAAAGGAAGAAAAGCTTATTGTTAGCGTTAATGAGGATGATTTTCCGGAGGTTCGGGAAGTTGACGCAAAATTAGTAAGGCTGGCTAAACTACTGGAAGCTAAGATACTGACAGTAGATTTTAATCTTAACCGGGTAGCCAGTATTCAGGGAGTAAAGGTGCTGAATATTAATGAATTATCCAATGCCTTGAAATCAGTGGTATTTCCCGGAGAACAGATCCAGATCAGATTGATCAAAGAAGGAAAAGAATTTAATCAGGCTATCGGTTATCTGGATGACGGGACAATGGTGGTGGTGGAAGAGGGCCGTAAACTTATCGGCCAGGAAGTAAGGGTGGCAGTTACTTCGGTACTGCAGACCCCTGCTGGCAGGATGGTATTTACAAAATTCTCTAGGTAATAGAAATCTAATGTATTTATCAGCTATAGTTCTGGCCGCGGGCAAGGGTGAGAGATTCAGGTCCAGACTACCTAAGCCGGTGGTTCGGCTCAATTCCCGTCCGGTCATAATCTATTCGCTGGATATTCTAAGCCGGCATCCCTTGATTAAAGAGATCATTCTGGTGGTGAATTCTTTAAACCGCGGGAAGATAGCGGGGGCAGTAAATAAATACCGTATTCCTAAAATTAGCCGGATGGTTGAAGGCGGGGCCCGCAGGCAGGATTCGGTTTATAAGGGGCTTAAGGCATTAGACGACAAAACGGACCTGGTTTTGATCCATGATTGTGGGCGGCCGTTTATTGATAAAAGGATAGTGGATTCGGTTGTAAGAGCGGCTAATAAATATGGCGCTGCGATTGCTGGAGTGCCGCTGAAATCGACTATTAAAAAGGGCGCCAGGATACAAAGACACCAGGACACAAATACACCAGGTTCGGTAGTCGTAGTTGAGACTATAGACCGGAGTGGCCTGTGGGAGATCCAGACACCCCAGGTATTTAAAAAGGATTTAATTTTAAGGGCTTATGAAAATTTTAACTGCCAGGATGTTACTGATGACGCGATGCTGGTGGAAAGACTTGAACATCCGGTAAGGATAGTCAAAGGATCATATTTTAATATTAAGATAACTACCCCGGAAGATTTAGTAATCGCAGAAGCAATACTAAGTAAATGTAAAGGTAAAGGTAGAGGTAAAGGTAAATAACCGGTTGGTTAATCTTTTCTATACCTATACCTTTTCCTATACCTAGTTAATTATTATGATAAGAATTGGTTTAGGATACGATATCCATCGTTTAGTCAAGGGTAGAAAATTAATTTTAGGTGGCCTTGAGATTCCTCATTCTAAGGGGCTTATGGGACATTCTGACGCGGACGTCCTTTTACATGCCATAAGCGATGCTTTATTAGGCGCGGTTTCATTGGGAGATATCGGAGCTCATTTCCCGGACACTGATCCCCAATACCGTAATGCCTCAAGCCTGGACTTATTAAAAAAAGTAAATGCCTTAATTAAAAAGAATAAATTTTCGATCAATAATATCGATACCATAATTATTGCCGAAGAGCCGAAGATAATTCCTTATAGGAAGATGATGCAAAAGATAATTGCCCGGGCTTTAGGGGTTAACCCGCAAATGATCAGCGTAAAAGCCAAAACCAATGAAGGATTAGGTGATATCGGCGGTAAAAAAGCTATAGCTGCCTATGCGATAGTTTTGGTAAATGGAGGAATTAAAAAATGACCGGGATAATCTTGCAAATAATATTTATTCTCCTTGTTTTATTCTTTCTCAAAGTGATGTTTGTTTATTTATTCTTTAATGAAGAAGTAAAAGCAGCCAAAGGCAGGGATCCGGCAGCCAAGAGCTCCTGGGAGATTATTCTGCTCTATCAGGGTCTGCACGCCTTGATTCATTACCGGATCGCTAATTATTTCTATGCTAATAAGTTTTTTCTTGTTGCCCGTTTGATTAGTCAGGTATCCCGGTGGCTGACGGGAATAGAGATTCATCCCGGAGCTTCAATCGGAAAAAGGTTTTTTATTGACCATGGGATGGGAGTGGTCATCGGAGAGACCGCTATTATCGGTGACGATGTGCTTTTATACCAGGGAGTAACATTAGGCGGAACAGGTATAGAAAAAGGAAAACGCCATCCTACTATCGGTAATAATGTAGTTGTCGGTGCCGGAGCCAAGGTTTTAGGCAATATTACCGTAGGTGATAATTCTTATATCGGAGCTAATGCGGTAGTTATTAAAGATGTGCCGGCGAACTCCACGGTAGTTGGTATCCCGGGAAGGATTACCAAGCAGGACGGTAAGAAGATCGATATCAGTTTAGACCATATCAACGTGCTCGATCCTTTGCGCGAGGATATCGAAGAACTCCAAAAAAGAATCGAATCCCTTGAGAAAAAATAACGCATCAAATGCCTATACATATATACAATTCGCTTACCCGCAGAAAAGAAGAGTTTAAGTCTTTAAGGCCGCAGGAAGTAAAGATGTATGTTTGCGGCCCGACGGTTTATGACCAACCGCATATCGGACATGCCCGCAGCGCTTATATTTTTGATGTTATCCGCAGGTATCTTGCCTTTAGGGGATATAAAGTAATATTTGTCCGCAACGTCACGGATGTCGATGATAAGATTATTGATAAAGCCAGAAAAGAATTTCCCGGTGAAGATTTAAATACAGCTTTTAAAAAAGTAGCGGATAAGTACCTTATTTTTTATCATCGGGCTTTGGAGAGTTTAGGGATAGGTAGGGCTCAGGATAAGATTTTTGAGCCCAAGGCCAGCGACTATATATCCAAAATGATTGTTTTTATCCAGGGCCTTGTTGACAAACAGGTTGCTTATGTCTGCGCAGGAGATGTTTATTTTGATATTACCAAGGCTAAAAATTATGGTAAATTATCCAACCAGGCGCCGGATAAAATGGAATCAGGGGTCAGAGTTTCCGCGGCTGAAAATAAACGTAATCCCCTGGATTTTGCGTTGTGGAAATCCGCTAAAGAGAATGAGCCGTCCTGGGATAGCCCATTTGGAAAGGGTAGGCCTGGTTGGCATATCGAATGTTCGGTTATGAGTTTGGATATTTTAGGCGATGAATTTGATATCCACGGCGGAGGCGTAGACCTGATATTCCCTCACCATGAGAATGAGATAGCCCAGTCCGAAGGTCTGGGCAAGAAATTTGCCCGTTATTGGATCCATCATGGCTTATTGACCATCAACAGCCAGAAAATGGCCAAATCCTTAGGGAATTTCATCACCGTCCAGGATTTTCTGGATAAACACAAAAACACCAACTTATTAAAACTTTTATTCTTATCAACCCACTATTCCCATCCGGTTGATTATACTGAAGAAAAGATAAAAGAAGCTGAGCAGGCGGTGGAAAGAATATCGATTTTATTAGGCAAGATAGATAAATGTGGCGTAGGGTGCAAAGCCTGGGGTTTAAACAGAGAATTAAGTGGTTTAGAAAATAAATTCATTGAAGCAATGGATGATGATTTTAATATGCCCCAGGCTTTAGCTTGTATATTTGAATTGGTAAATACCTTAAATAAGAATATTGAGGATTATGATTTTGTCTGTCAGGGTAAAGATTTGCTATTTGAATTAAGCGGGATATTGGGTTTAGAATGGAAGAAAACCAGCGAGGATAAATCTTTATCGGCAGAAGAAAAAGCCTTGATTGATAAACGTAATACAGCTAAGAAAGAACGCAATTTTGCCGAGGCTGATAAGATCCGTAAAGACCTCGAAGCTAAGGGCATTATTTTAGAAGACACTAAGGATGGCACAGTCTGGAGACGCAGGGGACTGTCCCCGTAGATGGCTATATGCAAAGGCTGGTCAGGGGACTGTCCCTGATTTTAAAATAAGCTCATTGATATTTTAAATGATCCTTGTCGGATTTTCTCGCTATGATTAGCGGGTCCTGCCCAAAGGAGGCAGTTCCTGGGCCCCTCCGCCCGGTGTGGATCCTCCCAGTCGCCGCCATCCTTTGGTCACCCGCTAAGGACATTAGTTCGGAAACCGCCAAGGCTCATTAAAATTTAATCTATAAATGGATAAAAGACCTAAAGCAAGTGAAATACTAAATATAGATGATCCTAACGCTGTGCTTCATTATGTTAGAAGTTGGAGTTCAGAATTATCTGAAAAAGAACATGTAATAAAATCTGTAATTTTAGAAATTCATCATAATTCTGAAGTAATATTAGATAAAATACTTTATAAGTTGTTGACCTATGGTACACCTAAAGGGACAACAAGTAAGGATGTTGATGAAGTAGAGAAAGAAATTTGGGAAGCAATTGGGAGTATAAATTTTGAGCAAAAATTTCGATTACTTAAGCCGATTCTAAAAAAATGGAAACAGGCAAGGCCGGAAGTATCAGAGATAAAGATTATAAATGATATTAGAAGGCAGTGTGCGCATCTTAAAAATAAAAATAAAATAAAGTATAAAGGTTATGCTATTTTTAGTGAGCCAGAGGGTTTAGCGGTATTCTTCCTTGATTCTTGGGGAATTAACAAAGGATTACAGGATTTATGGGAATGGATAGATGATTATCATGCTCGGAATGAAAAGGCACTAAAATTCGCATACAAAAAAGGTGGAATATAGTAAAGGTTGAAGGTTGGTTGTAATTTTGGTGGTTCTTTGATATGAATTTGTTAGTTTTCGCAGCGAGTGTCGATTTTAGCCAATGGAGCTTGAGCGACGAGGGTATCCGAACGTGGAAACATTCGGACGACGAGCATGTTTGAGTCCGTCCTGGCGGTGAGCCGACGGACGAGTTGCGCAGGAGCCGAGAAGCGAAAGATCATTGGCGTGAAGAAATCGACCCGAGCGAGAAAATCTAACAAATTCATATCATTGTTAGCGCGCGGAGTGCAAAACCCTAAAATTATGCATAAGAGATAAGATATGAAAGGCAAATTTATTACATTTGAAGGTTCTGAGGGGTGCGGAAAGAGTACGCAGTCTATGATGCTTTGTCAATATTTGAGAGCCAAAGGTTTAAAAATAGTTTACCTGCGCGAGCCTGGCGGAACAAAAATCAGTGAAAAGATCCGCCGGATCCTTCTGGACCATAGGAATAATTCTATGTCCTCGGTTTGCGAAATGCTTCTTTATATGTCTGCCCGGGCTCAAATCGTTGAACAGGTCATTAAACCAGCATTAAAACAAGGAAAAATTGTTATTTGTGACAGATTCCTGGATTCAACTATTGCCTATCAAGGCTATGGGTTAGGCATGGATATCAAAACTATTAGGTATGTCGGAGATTTGGTTACCTCCGGAATAAGGCCTGATTTAACCGTATTCCTGGATCTTCCGGTTAAAAAAGGTTTGAATGTGCGTTCCCGGGTTAAAGACCGGATTGAAAGAAGAACTTTGAATTATCATTTCCGGGTCAGACAGGGATATTTAAAATTAGCCGCACAAGAGCCCAATAGGATCAAAATAGTTAAAGTCGCTTTAGAAAAATCCGAGACCCAGAGCAATATTAGAGGATTGATCGATAAATATGTCTTTTAAGGATATTAAAGGTAACTCCCGGACAATAGAATTATTAAAGTCGGGAATAATTCAGGATACGCTTTTTGGGGCCTATATTTTCAGCGGTCCAGATGGCATAGGCAAGATGCTGGCGGCGAAAACATTGGCTAAGGCCCTGAATTGCCAGGAGAATAATAGCGATGCCTGCGGGATTTGTCCATCGTGCTCAAGGATCGATAAAGGGGTTCACCCGGATATTTCAATAATTGACGCTCTAGGCTCGGAGATAAAAATTGATTACATCCGGCAGCTGCAAAGAGATATCAGTTTAAGGCCTTACGAAGCCAGGAAAAAGGTATTTATAATAAATAATGCCCATGACCTTAATCCAGAATCTTCCAACGCTTTTCTAAAAACCCTTGAAGAGCCGCCAAAAAACAGCCTAATAATTCTGGTCAGCGCTAAACCAAGTTTATTATTTAAAACTATACTCTCGCGCAGTAAAATCATCAGGTTCTATCCTTTAAAAAGGCAGGAATTAAAAGAGGCATTAATAAATGATTACGGGCTTGATGCCCAGACCGGTCACTTCCTGGCTTATTATTCCGAAGGTAGCATTGGCAAGGCTTTGTATTTAAAGGATAGGGATATATTGAGAGAGAAAAACCAGGTTATAGACGATTTGTTCTCGGCGGAAGCGGGGAGCGCAGGAAATCATTCAGAAAATAAAAGAGAAGATATCCGCAGATCTCTGGATATTTTAGCAGGTTGGATTAGGGATATATACCTGGTAAAATCCGGTCAGCCCCAGGAAGAAATGATCCACCTGGACCGTAAGAGCGATATCTTAAGGCTGGCCAATCATTATTCATTTTTTGACCTGGATGTAATCCTGAAGGCGGTCTCGGATTCATTATTGTACCTGGGACAGAATGTAAACACCAAATTACTTTTGGCTAATTTACAATTTAGTTTAAAAAGTTAACTTAACGCAGATTTGTCTACAGAAATTTGTGTTAAAAAAAATCTTGAGGTTATAATGGAAAAATTAGTGTTAATCAGGCTCAGGGATTCAGGCCAGAATTTCTTTTACAATCTCGGAGAGATAGAGATAAAAGAAGGCGAATATGTGATCGTTGAACACGACCGGGGTTTAGATTCTGGCCAGGTCATTTCTTTAAAAGGGATCCTGGAATGCAAAATAAAACAACCCTTAAAGAAGGTTTTACGGGCGGCAACTGCGGCGGATCTAAAACAGATTGAAGATAACCGGGTTAAATGTAAAGAAGCCTTCAATACCTGTTCAAAAAAAATTACCGAGCATAAGTTAGATATGAAATTGATTCAGGCCGAGTATTCCTTTGACCAGACAAAGATAATATTTTATTTTACCGCTACCGGCAGGGTTGATTTCCGGGATCTGGTTAAGGATCTGGCCAAGATATTTAAGGCTCGGATTGAGCTTAAACAAATCGGAGTCAGGGATGAGGCCAGGCTCTACGGCGGTTTCGGGCCCTGTGGAAGGGAATTGTGTTGTGTAAAATTCCTGCGTGATTTTGAGCCGGTAACCATAAAGATGGCGAAAGAAGAAGGGCTTCCTTTAAATCCTCCTAAGATATCCGGGATTTGCGGCAGATTGATGTGTTGTTTAAGTTATGAATATGATACCTATAAGGCTTTATCTAAGGGGCTACCTAAGGAGGGGGAGCGTATCACTACGCCCCAGGGTAAGGGCAAGGTGGTTGCGGTTAATGTTTTTAACCGTAGCATAACCCTGGAGATCGAAAGCGGGGCCCAGATTGAAATAAGTTATAAAGAAAAAGAAAAAGAAAAAGAATAAGGGTATGGCCAATAAATTCTATATTACTACTCCAATATATTACGTTAATGCCTCGCCACATATTGGACATTCTTATACCAATATTGCCGCTGATACTTTAGCCAGGCATATGCGCAAGTCTTTAGGCAAGGACAATGTCTGGTTTTTGACTGGGACAGATGAGCATGGACAGAAGATCCAAAAGGCGGCTGATGAATCCGGGTTATCTCCTCAGCAATTCGTAGATAAGGTGGTTACTCAATTTAAAGACCTCTGGCAAAAATTAAATATATCCAATGATGATTTTATCAGGACTACCGAAAAAAGGCATATCCAGACAGTCACCCGGGCGCTTGAGATTGCTTATGCGAAAGGTGATATTTATCAGGCTCAGTATGAGGGTTGGTATTGTGTTCCTTGTGAAAACTTTTGTACCGAAACCCAGGTCCAGGTAGAAGATAAAACCTGCCCTGACTGTAACAGACCTATAGATAAAATCAGCGAAACCAATTATTTTTTTAAATTATCAAATTATCAGGATTGGCTGATCAAGCATATTGAGTCTAATCCGGGATTTATCCGGCCGCAGATAAGAGAAAACGAGGTATTGAGTTTCTTGAAACTCAATAAGCTAACAGATCTGTGTATTTCCCGCCCTAAAGAACGCTTGAATTGGGGCATTCCTTTGCCGTTTAGCCCGGAGCATGTTACCTATGTTTGGTTCGACGCCCTGATCAATTATATCAGCGCGGTAGGCAGCTTTGACAATAGCGGAAGATATGTTTCGAAGTGGTGGGATAAAGATACGCAAGTCGTGCATTTGATCGGCAAAGATATTTTAAGGCACCATGCAGTTTACTGGCCGATCATGCTGCATGCTTTAGGCATAGAATTGCCTAAAGAAATGGTTGTATTCGCCCATGGCTGGTGGATGATGGGCCAGGATAAAATGTCCAAGTCCCGCGGTAATGTAGTTGCTCCTTTGGATATGGCGGATAAATACGGCATTGATACCTACAGGTATTTCCTGCTCAGGGACGTGCCTTTCGGCCTGGATGGTAATTTTTCCGAAGAATCAATAATAAAAAGATTTAATAGCGATCTGGCTAATGACCTGGGCAATCTGGTTTATCGTACCCTGACTATGATTGAAAAATATTTTCAAGGCCAAATCCCCGGTTTAGTCGCGTTGGATGAGCAGGGAAAAAATATACTCGCTAGTATAAAGGCGTTGCCTAAGGAATCAGGAGATTTGTTAAGCCTTAATTTTTCTTTTAGCTTAAGCCTGGAGAGGATCTGGAATTCAATAGCCATGGCAAATAAGTATGTTGAAGAAACTAAACCTTGGAATTTAGCAAAAGAAAATAAAATAGACGAGTTAAAGTCTTTTATCCGTTTACTGGTTGAAGTGATCAGGGCGTCCGGAGACGAAATTGATCCTTTCATGCCTCAGACTGCTGTATCTATAAAGGAGCAGTTTGGCAAAAAAGAGATCAAGAAAGGCAATCCTTTGTTTCCCCGTATAGACACTAAATCTAAACCAAACTCCAGGCTCCCTGCTGGCCGCTGAGGCAGGCAAGCTCCAAGCGATTAATAGCTATGTTAATTGATACTCATTGCCATTTAGACTTTCCCGAATACGATATTGACCGGGATGAAGTCATCCGTAGATCTTTGGAGCAAGGCATCGGTTATATAATTAATGTCGGTTCAAGCCTGGAAAATTCAATCCGGGCAAAAGAACTAGCCGTTAAATATGAATCAATTTTTGCCTGTGTGGGCTGCCACCCTCATGATGCTGATGATTTCTCGCCCGATATGCTGAATAGGCTTAAAGATTTAGTTTCCAATAAAAAAGTCAAAGCGATAGGAGAGGTTGGCTTAGACTACTTCCGCAATTTATCTACCAAAGAAAACCAAAAAAAAGCCTTTTTATCATTAATTAATTTGGCTAAAGGAAGCAATCTTCCCCTGGTTGTGCATAGCCGCCAGGCCCAGGAAGATACATTGGCTATTCTGAAAACTCAAATGGTCTCTAAGGCAATCGTGCATTGTTTTTCCGGGGATGAACAATTCTTAAATGATTGTCTAAGGCTCGGTTATTATGTTTCTTTTACCTGTAATATTACTTATAAAAAATCGGATAAACTGCGGAAGATTGTTAAGATCACTCCTATGGATAGGATTTGCCTGGAGACCGACGGGCCTTATTTGTCCCCGGAAGGCTTGCGGGGCAAAAGAAACGAACCGGTAAATGTGAGATTTGTGGCTGAAGAGATTGCCAGGATTAAAGGGATCAGTGTTGATGAAGTAGCCAAGGCTACTACCGCCAACGCTAAACTGTTTTTCAATATAAAGTAGTATAGATATTTTGCCGAAGGGTATTGCTCGCGCGCTGAGAATTCTCGCCGAGTGAACTCAAGTATAGCCAGTAGGGACTGTCCCCGTAGAAGTTTACAGGGGACACTCTGCTTCGCAGGGTGTCCCCTGCTGAAGCTGGCCAGGGGACTGTTCCACGACAAGATAAGTATTTAATAGGGAATAAACAAAAAATGCAGTCCAAAGTCGCGATCGTCAGATGTGATAGTTATGAGTCTTCTTTAGTCTGTGATGCTGTGCGTAAATCCATAGACTTACTCGGCGGGATTAGTGATTTTATCAAACCGGGCAGCAGGGTTTTGGTTAAACCTAATCTTTTATCCGCCAAAATCCCGGAAACTGGGATTACTACTCATCCTGAAGTGGTCCGGGCAGTTTTGCGTGTATTAAAGGAGATCAGCTGTCAGGTATTCGTGGGTGATAGCCCAAGTGCTATGGAAAATAGCCTTGAGAAGATCGATAACGTTTATGAGAAAACAGGTATTAAGCAGGTCTGTAGCCAGGAAGGCGTTGAATTGGTTAGATTTGATACTCAGCGCTGGAGAAATAAATTCCCCCTAACCAGTTGGCTGGATAAATGCGATTATTTGGTTAATATTCCTAAGTTTAAAACCCATCAGTTGACTATTTTAACCGGAGCCATAAAAAACCTTTTTGGATTGATTCCCGGAATTTATAAGATTGAATTGCATAAGAAGAACTTTGATCCTCAGATTTTTTCCTCCATGCTGGTAGATATTTTTCAGGAAGCTAAACCAGCTCTGAATATAATTGACGCTGTTACTGCCATGGAGGGCGATGGGCCGGGAACCAGCGGTAAACTGCGTAACTTGAATTTGATCCTTGCCTCAAATGATGCCGTGGCCGTAGATTCCGTGCTGGCTAAAATTATGGGCGTAGCGCCGCACCTGGTGTTGACTAATAAAGAAGCAGCTAAAAGGCTCTTGGGCTCAATAGAACTAAAGGATATTGCCATTGCTGGCGAGAAATTGAATGAAGTTATAAAAAAACCATTTATATTGCCTGCCAGTTCATTTAAAGAGAAGGTAAAATATCCTTTAGTGAAAATGGCGATCAAGTTTATCAAATATTATCCCTATACAATCAATGAAAATTGTACCAGGTGTTTAGCGTGTATTCAGGTGTGCCCGGAGAAAGTAATAAGCCTAAAAAATAATCGTATCCATTATAATTATAAAGGTTGCATATCGTGTTTTTGCTGCCAGGAGACCTGTCCTTTTAACGCTATAAGGGTTAAAAAAAGTTTATTGGCCAGGTTGTTAGGTTAATATGGATAATATTGTTCAGTTGTTGGACTTAAGGATTAAATTAGACCAGGCGATAACCTATGGCAGCCATGATGATGCTTTGGAGATCGCCATCCAGGGATTAAAAATTGCCCGGGAAAAGCAACTGGCCTCAGAAATAGAATATTTTCAGGGGCAATTAGAGATATTAAACGAAAATTTTACAAAGGCGATCGGACATTTTGACAGGGCGATAAAATATAACCCGAGCGACGGGGCCTCTTATAACGACCGGGCGCTATGTATGGTGGAATTAGGTATTATCGATGAGTCAATTTTTTATTTTGACAAAGGTATTGAAGTTGAGCCGGATTATGCCACGATCTATCATAATAAAGGGTGGCTTTTAAATAATCTGGGCCGGCATACCGAAGCGATAGTTTGTTTTAAAAAAGCTTTGGAACTTGAGCCTGGCAGGGCGGTAACCTATGATAATCTAGCAGATGCTTTATTCAATCTTTCTGACTATAAGGGCGCGCTTGTGGCTTATAGAAAAGTCCTGGAGTTATTGAAACCGGGTGAATGCCGGGTGATAAAGGAAGAAATATTACAAAAAATTAAAGAGATAGAAGATGAACTATAAGGAGATATATTAATGGGTATTAAAACTATTGAGTGGTCAAAAGGCGCGATCAAATTGATCGATCAGACTAAGCTCCCCGGAACATTAAAGTATATTTACATTAAAAATATCGTTCTCCTGCGCCAGGCTATAAGGATGATGAAGACCAGGGGGGCTCCGGCTTTAGGGGCTGCGGCCGGCCTGGGAGTTTATCTTGGAATTAAGGATTCTAAGGCGAAAAATTTTCGGCAGTTTAAAGAAGAATTAGATAAGGTAATTAAATATTTAGCTGCTGCCCGGCCTACTGCCAGAAATCTGTTTTGGGGATTGGAAAGAGCGCGTAAGGTCGTTTTAAAAAATAAAGGAAAACCTATCCGGGACCTGAAAAAAATAATTTTAACCGAGGCAAAAGAAATAATTGAAGAAGATATGTCGGCTTGCCGGAGGATCGGTCATTACGGCGCTAAATTGATTAAAAAGAATGATACTATTCTGACAATTTGCAATGCCGGGATCCTGGCTACTATTGATTATGGCACAGCATTAGGGGTGATCTATCGCTGCAAAGAAGAAGGTAAAAGCAATAAAGTTTATGCCTGCGAAACCCGTCCGATGCTGCAGGGAGCGCGCCTGACTACCTGGGAATTAAGCCGCAATGGAATTGATGTTACCTTGATCTGTGATAATATGGCCGCTACTTTAATGAAACAAGGTAAAATAGACCGGGTTATTGCCGGAGCCGACCGGATCGCCTCTAACGGCGATACCGCCAATAAGATCGGAACTTATAACCTGGCGGTTTTATGTAATTTTCATAAGATACCTTTTTATATTGCTGCGCCGGTTTCAACTTTTGACCTGAAAATAAAAAGCGGTGAAGAGATAACGATTGAGGAACGCGGCAGCCCGGAGATGACCAGTTTATTTTTTAAGAAACCGATAGCGCTTAATAATGTAAAGGTTTTTCATCCGGCATTTGATGTTACTCCGCATGACCTGATCAGTGCCATTATCACCGAAAAAGGGGTTATCCGTCACAATTATAAAAAGAATATCCGCAGGATTATCGGGAAATGAATCTATCTTTAAGTAAGATTGGAGAGTTTGGTTTGATCCATAGGATCAAAAGGTTAATCCGGACCGATAACTCAGTGGTCCAGGGTATAGGGGATGATTGCGCGGTGATTAAATTCAACCAGCGCGAGTACCTGCTTTTGACCTGTGATATGCTGGTTGAAGGAGTAGATTTTAGATCTCAGGAAGACCCTTATTTAATCGGCAGAAAATCCTTGGCCGTGTCCATGAGCGATATCGCCTCTTGCGGAGGAATGCCTCGGTATGCCTTGATCTCTTTGGGTATACCCAAAAATAAAAAAATCAAATTCATAGACGGATTATATAAAGGGATAAGAGATTTAGCTAAGGTTTATTCCTTAAATATAATTGGAGGCGATATCAGCCGGTCTGAAAAACTGGTTATCGATGTAAGCTTGATCGGTTTGGTTGAAAAGAATAATTTGGTCCTGAGGAGCGGGGCAAAGTTAAAAGATATTATTATGGTCAGCGCTGCCTTAGGCGGTTCAATCAAGGGCAGGCATCTTAGATTCTCTCCCAGGATAAAAGAAGCCAGGTTTTTGGTAAATAGTTTTAAGCTTAATTCTATGATTGATATCTCCGATGGTTTAACCCTGGACCTAAGTCATGTCCTGGAAGAAAGCGATAAAGGGGCAGTTATTTATCAGGACCTGATCCCTTTATCCAGGGATTGCTCAGGATTAGAAGACGCGCTTACCAGCGGTGAGGATTTTGAGCTGCTTTTTACCTTGTCTATAAAAGAAGCCCGGAGGCTTTTGTCAGTAAACGATAGCTTCTTTCCTATAGGCCATATTACAGGTAAAAAAGAAGGACTAGTCCTTATAGATAGGTTGGGAAATCCAAGGAAAATTAAAGTTAAGGGTTATACACACTTTTGATGATAAAAATTACATCTTTTTCAGTAAAAGATACATTAGCGATCGGTATGGCCCTTGCCAGACAAGTAAATAAAGGCGATATTATCTGTCTGGTCGGTGAATTGGGTTCAGGAAAGACCGTTTTAACCAAGGGAATCGCTATAGGCTTGGGAGCTAAGAAAGAAGAAGTTATCAGTCCGACCTTTGTCTTGATCCGCGAGTATGAAGCTAAATTTCCAATTTATCATTTTGACCTCTATCGTTTAAATGAAGTTGATGATATAATCAGGCTGGGCTATGAGGAATATTTTTATGACCAGGGTGTAAGTATAGTGGAATGGGCGGACAAATTAAAACAGCTTATGCCTTTAGAATATCTAAAGGTAGATATACAAATTCGAAAAGACGGCGCGAGGGTATTTAAATTTAAACCCGTTGGCAGACATTATAAGGAAATACTGGAGAAAATCGATGAAAATATTAGGCATTGACACTTCAACTAAATACTTAGGCTTAGGCCTTTATGATAACGGTAAATTTTATGAATATAAGCTTGAATTAGGAATAAGATTATCGGCAATTCTGGCCTCGACTATCCAGAGGGTTTTAAATACTTTGGGATGGAAGGTTAAGGATATCAATTATTTTGCCTGCGGTTTAGGCCCGGGATCGTTTACCGGGTTGCGCATAGGTTTAGCTACCATGAAGGGTTTGGCCTGGTCATCTCGCAAATCAATTATCGGTATACCTACACTGGATATTTTAGCCCAGGGCGCGAATACGCCTGGCGATATAGTTATGCCTATTGTTGACGCTAAACGGGGATTGGTGTATGGGGCGTTGTATCGATTTCAAATGGGGGAGCTTAAGAAATTAATGCCTGATTCGCTTTTGACTCCCGGAGCTTTTTTGAGCAAAGCAAAAAAAATTATTTCCAGCAAGAAATATAATAATATACAGATATTTGGCGATGGTTTAGATTTGATCAAAGATAAAACCTATCCAGGCCTGAAGAAAGTTATGATCCTGGATAAGGATCGTTGGTACCCCAGGCCGGGAAACATTTTGAGCCTGGCCCTGGATAGGATTAAAGATAAAAAATTTGATAATGTTTTTAGGATTGAGCCGATCTACCTTTACCCTAAGGATTGCCAGGTGAGAAAATGAGTAAAATAGGATACCGGCCAACCTGGGCCGAAGTCAACTTGAGTAATCTCAGCTATAATTTTAAGAAGATAAAAAGCCTCTTATCTTCTGATACTAAAGTTATGGCTTGTGTGAAAGCGGATGCCTATGGCCATGGGATTATCCCTGTATCTAAAAAACTGGAATCTTTGGGCGTGGATTGTCTGGGAGTAGCTTCTATTGATGAAGGGATAGCTTTAAGAAAAGCCGGTTTAAAATCGCAAATATTGATATTAGGTTTAATACTCAAAGAAGATATCGAACCTTTGTTTAAATACCGGATAACTCCTACTGTTTGCGTTGATGAACTAGCCAGGGTTTTGAATAAGAGAGCTTGTTCTAAAAAAATCTCTATCCCTGTGCATATTAAACTTGATACCGGCATGGGCAGGGTTGGCGTATTATATGACCAGGCGTTCAATTTTATCCGCAGGGTTCAGAGACTTAAATATATCCGGATCCAGGGGATATTCACCCATTTCCCTTTAGCTGACGTGGATGATGATTTTACCCGTAAGCAGATCCGGATGCTGGATCTTTTTCTTTCAGATCTAGAAAAGGAAGGGACCAATATAGCGATAGTTCATATTGCCAATAGCATGGGAGTCGTGGGTTATCAGGATAGCCATTTTAATATGGTTCGGCCGGGACTGGTGCTTTACGGGCTTTATCCCGAGTATAATTTTCCCGCCAAAGCGGGATCCCGCAATATGCGGGAAGAGATCAAGTTAAAGCCGGTATTAAGTTTGAAAACCAGGGTAATCTATGTTAAGAGAGTGCCTAAAGGTTATGGCATAAGTTACGGCCATACCTATGTTACTAAAAAAGAATCAACTATCGTAACTTTGCCTATAGGTTATGGCGACGGCTATCCCCGTAATCTATCCAACAAAGCTCCGGTATTGATCAAGGGTGAGCGTTTTAAGGTCAGCGGCCGGGTCTGTATGGACCAGATGATGGTTGATGTCGGAGATCATAAGATAAAAGTGGGAGATGAGGCAGTGCTTATCGGTTCTCAGGCTAAATTTAAGATTACAGCCGAAGAATTAGCCAGGCTTTCCGAAACCATATCTTATGAAATCGCCTGCGGATTAGGCAGCAGGATACCCCGGGTTTATCTTGATTAAGGAAGCGACATTATTAAATAGAGGCTGAGGGAAAAAGTAATGATGTGGCTTAAGGATGCCGCTAAGATCGGAGGCAGTATCCCGGCTTTTCCTAGGGCCAGGCTTATCGCGCTTGCGACGTGATATAAAAATCCTACCATAAGTGAAACTCCCAAAGAAGATAATCCAGTGGCCCGCTTGCGCATTTTTAAAGCGAATGGGATCCCTAAGAATATTATAATTACTCCGCTTAATGGGTCGGTAAACCTTCTATATAAGTCGACTTTTAAGTTCCTGATCACTGTGCTGGCTCCGCTTTTTGTCAGCCTCCAGATATATTGTTCTAATTGAGAAATGTTCATATATTCCGGACTCTGCCTTTGGTTCAGGAAATCCCTGGGCGATTCGGTTATGGGTATTATTTCATCTTCCATATATTGAGGCTCGTCTATGATCTGGCCGTTTTCATCAAAATTATAGGTGATGGCGTTATAAAACGTCCATATTCCGTCGGCATATGCCGCTTTACTGGATACGATTTTTTTCCTGATATTCTGTTTTTCGTCGTGCTCTAGGATTATTATCCCTTCCATGATATTTTTATCAGTTAAGAATTTGTTTACAAAAAAGAGCCGGTTACCAGTGCCGTACATCGAAACATTGATAATGGTATTAGGTTTATGTTTGGTCTTGATTCCTTCTTCGATTTGGCTTTTTATCTTTTGGGTCAGGACTAAAGCGGAAGGGACAAACTTATCATTGGCCCAAAATATTGCAAGGCTGACGATCATTCCCAGTATGATAACGGTTTTAGTGATCTGGAAGATGCTTAAACCCGAAGCTCTCATCGCGATGATTTCATTATCCTTATTCAGCTTGGCAAAGGTATATAAGGTTGCCAGAAGGCAGGCGATTGGGGCTACCTGAACGAATATGATCGGCAGGTAAGAGCTGTAATATTGGATGAGGATGCCAGGCTTAATATGGTTTTCTAAGATTGGTTCAAGATGAGATAATATATCGATGACTATGTAAAGCGAGAAAAAAGTAAAAAGGCAGCCTAAAAATAAGCCTAAGGTCGATTTTAGGATATAGCGGTCTAAAATGCGCATATTCTAAATGTCAGTATTGATCCGATTAAGCCGAATATTATGTCAGGCAGCCACATGGCCAGGCCCGGGTTAAGCACGCCCCTGAGGCTTAAGGCTTCAGCGCTGATTAAGAGTAAATAATATATACCTACAATAAGAAAGGCTATTCCGAAATTAAGCGATTTCTCCCTCCGGCGGGTGATAATGGCCAGCGGTATTCCGACTAAAATAAACACAAAGCAGGAGAAAGCCAGGGATAATTTTTTATGGATCTCTACCGTAAGAGGGGTGGGATCGATGCCATCTTTTTTAAGCCTGGCAGTTTCAATCTCTAATTCATTTATGGTCATATCTTTGGCCTTTTTCGCTACTTTATTTTTATCCTGCATTTGGGACAAATTTAAGGACATAAAATAGGTCTTAAAATTAAGTTTGTAGAAATTACTGGGATTATTCGGGTCGGGTTCATCGGACGTCCCATCCATCAGTTTTAGTTTTAGGATGTTTTTTTCCGGCATGGCGATAAATTCCCCTTTTTTGGCCACGATGATCCGGGTAGGCTTGTCTTCTCCCTGCGGTTCATAGATCCGCACGTTATGGAGCTTATTCTGTTCAATGGAATAAATAAACAGGATGTATTTTTCGAAAGAATTAATAAATACCCCCGGCTCCAGGGCAGCAGTGGGATTTTTGATTCCCACCTCTACTAAAGTCTTACGGGTGGCAAAATGGGCATAGGGTATGACCCGGTCATTGAATACCACCAGGATCAAGCTCAGGATAAGGCTGATGATCAAAAGCGGGATTATCAGGGTTAAAAGATTTATGCCGCTGGCCTTAATGGTTACTATTTCATTATCGCTGGACAATCTTCCCAAGGATAATAATACCGCTACCAGTGTGGCAATCGGCAGAGTATAAGTAAGCAATGCCGGCACCATAAATAAGAATAGTTTCATCACGGTATAGATGTCCACGCCTTTATTAATGACCAATTCAGCGATCTTGACTAGATTGCCCAGGATCATCACAAAGGTCAGGACCAGCAGCGCGGCTACTAATGGCCCTAAATATTCTTTAAGAAAATATTCTCTTAGTATTTTCATAGGTTTAATTTGCCAGGGTTAAGACAAATACTACATTTGCTCCCGCGTTTTTCAAAGTATAGGCAGCTTCAGAAGCAGTAGCTCCGGTGGTCAGAACGTCGTCAATTAAGAGAAGGTTCCTGCCTTTTATAGGCTTGCAATCTCTTACCTTAAAACTCCCTTTCACATTTTCCCGGCGCTGGCTGTGCTTAAGCCCGGTCTGGGTCAAGGTATTGCGGCTGCGGATAAGTATATCTTGCGAAACTTTTTTTTGAATCTCCTGCGCAATATGCCGGCTTAAAAGCTCGGACTGGTTATATTCTCTCTCCCGCATTCTTGCTGAGCTTAGCGGTATAGGTATTATCCAGTCGATAAAATCCAGATAGATGCCGTATTCCCGGATAAACTCGTTCATTAATCCGGCTAAAACCGGGCTTAAGGAACGTTTATTCCCATATTTAAATTGGTGGATCAACTTTTGGATTACCCCTTCGTAAATACAAGGGGAAAAAGCCCGGTCAAAATATAAAGGTGTTTTCCGGCAGGCCGGGCATACGTTTTTATTCAGATTTTTATTTTCCAGGTGCTTTCCGCAACGGATGCAAAACGGCGGTATATTTATTTTGATCTTGTTTTTGCAATCAGGGCAGATGAGCGCCTCTGTTATGAGCCTGGTTTTGCAGCTCAAACAGGTTTTAGGGAACAACATATCCGTTAAACCACGGAAGAACTCTTTGAGCATACCCTTTATAATATCAATGAAATCCAAAATTGTCAAAAGAAGAAATGGGGTCAGAATTATTTTTTACCAGCAAGTAGAATAAGAAAAAATAATTCTGACCCCATTTCTGACCCCATTTCCATTTCTTAGGTAGGATAAAGCTTATATTGACAGTCATTCTTAGGGATAGTAAAATAATAAAATTATGGAGAATATTGAGCTTAAAGAATTGAAGCAAAAGTTGTTGGTCCTTTTAAAGAAAGAGGCTTTTAAAAAAGGGAATTTTATCCTTTCATCCGGTAAAACCAGCAGTTATTACCTGGATGGCAGAGTAATTACTCTAACCCCGGAAGGCGCGTATCTGGTTGCTAGCATAATCCTGAATCTGATAAAGGAAAAGGATGTCCAGGCTATCGGAGGGCCTACTTTAGGGGCTGATCCTATAGTTGGCGCGATTGGGGCCTTGAGCCATATCAATAAAATACCCATAAAGACGTTTATAGTGAGAAAGGCCGTTAAGGAACACGGTATGCACAGGCAAATCGAGGGCCCGGCCTTAAAGAAGGGTTGCCGGGTGATTATTGTTGATGATGTGGCTACTACCGGAAAATCTATCGTCGAAGCCAAAGAAGCCCTGGATAAGATAGGGGTAATTGCCGAGGAAGCTATTGTCATAGTTGATAGGGGTGAAGGCGCGGCTCTTAATCTGGGTAAAGTGGGCCTGAGATTAAACTCTATCTATAGAATAGAAGAATTAAATACCTAATATCCTGTGCGTAAAATTACTGTAGTGGTTGTGGGAGCCGGTCCTGCCGGTATGATGGCGGCTATCCGGGCCGCGCAAATCTCCAGTGATGTGATTCTTATTGAGAAAAAACCTTCCTTAGGAAATAAACTTCTCTTAAGCGGCAAAGGCCGCTGTAATCTTACCAATGCCTGTGAATTGGATTTGTTTCTGGAAAGGTTCAATAACGGCCAATTTCTGCGCGACGCTTTTAATAAATTCTTTAATCGGGATTTAATGGATTTTTTTGAGAATAGGGGCCTGCGCCTGAAAGTCGAACGGCAGGAGAGGGTTTTCCCGGTAACCGATAATTCATCCAGCATCCTGGAAGTGTTAAAAGCGGAATTGCAGAAAAATAAGGTCAGGGTTATTACCCGTAACCCGGTAAAAGAGATCTTAGTAAAAGATAAGTTAGTCAAGGCGGTAATTTTATCTGATCAGGTTTCGATATCTGCGGATAGCGTGATCCTGACTACCGGAGGAGTATCCTATGGTTTCACCGGTTCTAGCGGGGAAGGCCTGGCGATGGCTAAACTATTTGGGCATAGAATAGTGGATTTAAAACCTGGGCTTGTTGGGCTGGAAGTTAAACAGGAATATCCGAAAGACCTGGAAGGTTTGACCCTTAAGAATATCCGCCTGAAATTCCGATCCGGTAAAAAAGAAATTGTCTCCGAAGTAGGAGAACTGTTGTTTACCGGTTTCGGGATTTCCGGGCCTTTGGTTTTATCTTTAAGCGGTAAAGTAGCGGATCTATTGTCCGCAGCTGATGAGGTTTATGCAGAGATAGATTTAAAGCCGGGTTTAACCCCTGAGAAGCTGGAAAGCCGATTGATAAGAGAGTTTAAAATTTACCCTAGAAAAAACCTTAAAAATACCCTGAAGGAGCTTTTGCCTTTAAAATTGATTGCCCTGTTTATTAAGCTGACAGGGATCAACGCAGAAAAAAAAGCTAATCAGGTTACCCAATCCGAACGCCAGAGAATGGCCCATTTGTTTAAAAACTTGCGTTTGGATATTAAATCTACCCGGCCGATTGAAGAGGCTATGGTTACCCGGGGAGGAGTTTCCTTAAAGGATATTAACCCTAAGACTATGGAATCTCGCCTGATAAGGGGTTTGTATTTTGCCGGCGAAATAATAGATATTGACGCGGATACCGGAGGATTTAATCTGCAGGCTGCGTTTTCAACCGGGTATCTTGCCGGCGAAAACGCCGCAAGCAGCTAGCTTAAAAAACTAGAAGGTAAAGGTATAGGTAGAGGTAGAGAAGGGAAAGAGTTTTTCTTTACCTTTTCCTTTACCTGTGCCTAGATTATTTAATATGAGAACTATATATTTGGCGTCGGGCTCAAAGGCCCGGAAAAAATTATTGGAATCTATCGGGCTTAAGTTTAAGGTTATCCGGACTAATGTCAAAGAAATAAGAAAGAGCCCGGTTAAAACATATCCTGAATTAGTCCAGGCTAACGCCCTGAATAAAGCATTGGAGGCATCCCGCAGAGTAAAAAGCGGGGTTATTATTGGGGCCGATACTATTGTAGTTGAGAATAACCGGGTCTGCGGTAAGCCCAGGGATTTAGATGATGCCCGTAGGATGCTGAAGAGGCTGGCTGATAAGCCACAGTGGGTTTATACCGGCCTGGCTGTGATCGATAAGGATAGGAATATCAAAAATGTTTCTTATGAGAAAACTAAGGTTTTTCTGGATAAATTAACCGATGAAGAAATTAATGCTTATTTTTCCCGGGTTTCTCCTTTAGATAAAGCCGGGAGTTTTGATATCCAGGGTAGAGGGGCTTTATTTATTCGCAGAATAGAGGGGTGTTTCTATAATGTCGTGGGTTTGCCTTTAAGAAAACTTTATATTATTTTTAAACAGCTAAATATTAAGCTGTTTTTATTTTTCCTGCCTGCTATCTACTGCCTGCTATCTACTATTCTTCTATCTGGCTGTTCTACCGAATATAATATAGCTACCGGTAAGCAAGAGTCGTTCTATTATAGCACCGATAAAGAGGTGCAGATGGGCCAATCCATATCCAGGTCTTTAGAAGAAGAACTTAAACTTGCCGATGATCCATTGTTGCAGAAACGGGTAGAGGATATCGGTAAGAAGGTTGTTGCCGTTTCTGATCGTAAGGATATTGATTATCATTTTAAAGTTTTGGATGATGAAGAAGTAAATGCTCTTTCTTTACCCGGGGGTTTTGTTTATGTAAATAAAGGCCTGGTGGATAAGGTTAGCAGTGATGATGAGCTGGCTGCGGTTTTAGCTCATGAAGTCGGCCATATCGTGGCCCGCCACAGCATAAAAAAACTTCAGGGAGTGATTAGCTATAGTTTTTTAAGGTTATTGACTGTACCTTTAAATGACGCAGGCAAGGTCGGAACAGCGGCTGATATGGCTGTTACTGAACTTCTTTTGGGTTTTAGCCGGGAGGATGAATTGCTAGCTGATCAGTTGGCTGCCCGTTACGTTAAATTAGCCGGATATTCGCCAAAGGCAATGATTAATTTTTTAGAGAAGTTGGAAGATATTAACCGTAGAAAACCCCTGCGTCCGAAAAATTATCTTAAGACCCACCCTTATGTTCCGGATAGGATCAGGGTGGTGAAGGAGGAAATGGGCGAGAAGATCGGGTTCTCCGATTATATTAATATCCAGCAAAAGCCGCATGGACAATAGGTGGATCTCATGGGTGATTATGTTGATGTTAATATGTTCTAATACGGGGTTTAAAAATGATAATAAAATGGCAAATGCGGGCATAATAAAAGATAATCAAGATAATCCTTTCGGCGTACTGGAATTTTTGCACTGGAACCACGATTGGAACAATTATAAATACGCCTCTGATGCAGACTTGTTCAAAGCCGTAAGCTTAATGAAAGAGGCTGGTATTGGCTGGGTAAGGATGGATTTTTTGTGGGAGGATATTGAGCCTCAGCCGGATAAGTTCGATTTTGAAAAATACGATAAAATAGTCGATCTACTGATTAAAAATAATATAAAGATACTCGGACTTTTGAATTATTGCGCAAGCTGGGCATCTATCTGCGGAAAATGGAATTCGCCTCCAGAGCATAATGAATTATTTGTTAAATACGCCTGCTTGGTTGTCAAACGTTATAAAGATCAGATAAAATATTGGGAGATCTGGAATGAGCCGGATTCCCATATATATTGGCAGCCCCAGGATGGCTTAAAAAGTTATTGTCTATTGCTTAAAGATGTTTACCTGGCTTTGAAGAAGGTAGATCCGGAATGCAAGATTTTAAATGGAGGATTTGCTAAAGGCGCCTCCAGCGTAAATAATCTGTATGATAATAAAGCCAAAGATTATTTTGATATTCTGAATTTACATATATTTGAATCACCCTTAAATCCGGGCGCAGTAAAAAGGATATCCGCTTACCCTAAGCTGGTTTATAAGATTATGAAGAGGAATGGAGATGGAAATAAAAAGATCTGGGTTACTGAAATAGGTTCCCCCGGAGTAAATAGAGGCTCAAGAGTAGCTTCCTGGTGGATGGGCAGTAATCCTAGCCTGCGTCAGCAGGCTCAGTGGGTCAAGGATGTATATACTGAATTATTAAGGCTGGGTTATGTAGAAAAGGTCTTTTGGGCATTTTTCCGGGATTGCAAAGAACACTGGAAAAACGGAACCGATTATTTAGGCCTGGTCCGTTGGGATTTTTCCAGAAAACCGGCTTTCTCAGCCTACCGGGGGATTGTTAGTAAGATGGAATTGACTGATAGGAAAGGTGAATAAATGGTTAAAATATTGAAAGATATAAGATCCAGGGTTATCCAATTTGTTGATCTGGCTGGATATGAAAAAAAATCTATTGTCAGCCGGACCATAATCGATAAAAAAATCGGCACAGTCACGTTTTTCGCTTTTGATAAGGGTCAGGGCTTAAGTGAGCATACCGCGCCGTTTGACGCCCTGATTTATGTTATTGAAGGAACCGCCCGGATATATATTGCGGGTAAGCCGTTTAACCTAAAAAAAGGCGCGATGATTATTATGCCGGCGAATAAACCGCACTCTGTGAAGGCCTTACAACGGTTTAAAATGATCTTAACCATGATCAGGTCTTAAAAAAAAGGAGGATGAAGTGGAGAAAATTAAAGAGATTAAACTTAAAGATTTAGATGCTAAGAAATTTATCTGTCAGAAGGCCGGAGGGATTAAGGATATTGTAGGAGATGGTTTAGTTATTAACGCTTTGTCCGGAGGCGTTGATTCTTCCGCGGTTACTATGTTGGGCCATAAGGCTCTAGGAAATAACTTAAAGACCTACTTTATTAATAACGGAATAATGCGCGAAGGCGAACCCGCGAAGATCGTAGCTATATTTAAAAAGCTGGGGGTAACTGTTAAAATATTGGATGCCCGGGATAAATTCTTTTTTAGCTTACGGGGGATAACTGATCCTGAAAAAAAACGGGAGGCTATTACCCAGACTTTTTATAAAGACGTATTTGGCAAGCTGGTCAGGCAGAGCAAGGCGAAATATCTTTTGCAGGGGACAATTCTTACTGACGTGGATGAAACAGTTGCCGGGATAAAACGGCAGCACAATGTTTTTGAACAACTTGGCATTGATCCCCAGAAAGCCTTTGGTTATAAGATTATTGAGCCTTTGGTTCAATTACGCAAAGATGGAGTGAGGATGATAGCTAAGGCCTGCGGTTTGCCGGAGTCGGTATATAATCGTATGCCTTTTCCCGGACCGGCTTTAGCAGCCAGGGTTATCGGTGAAGTAAATCCGGAGAAAATAAAAATAGTAAGGCTGGCAACCGCCATTACGGAGGAGGAATTGCGGCCGATTAAGGCTTTCCAATATATGGCGATTTTACATAATGACAGGGTAACCGGCATGCGTAGCGGCAAAAGGAATTTTGGTTTACAGATCGAGATCCGCTGCTGGGATAGTATTGATGCCCGTAGGGCTATTCCTACTAATTTGCCTTATTCTACGCTGACTAAATTGGCTCAGAGGATAACTAACGTTGTCCCCGGCGTGGTCAGTGTCACCTATAATATTACTTCTAAGCCGCCTTCAACCATGGAAGCCATTTAGGAACCCGGATAATGATACCTGGGAAGACCATTGTAGTTATTCCTACCTATAATGAAAGAGAAAATATTTCGGATCTCATAAATAGGATATTTGAGGTTGATAATGATTTGATAGTTTTGTTTGTCGATGATAATTCTCCGGATGGCACATCCGGGCTAATCGAAAATATCGCCAAATATGACAAGAGAATCTACTTAATTAAGAAGGAGAAAGAAGGCATTGCCCTGGCCTATGTCCGGGGATTTGAAAAAGCCCTGGAGATGGACCCGGAGCATATAATCCAGATGGATGCTGATCTTTCCCACAACCCGGCGCATATTCCGGAGATGCTTAAGCAGGCGGAGTCATTTGATGTAGTTATCGGCTCGCGGTATATTTCCGGCGGCAGTTCATGTTTGCGTGGTTTATTTAGGCCGTGTATCAGCATAATCGGGGCTGGTTTAACCAGGTTTATGCTTGGCGTCAAGATAAGAGATGTTTTAAGCGGTTATAAATGCTTTAAGGCTGCAGTGTTAAAAAATATTAATTTTAATAAGATTAGGAGTAGGGGATTTTTCTTCCAGGCGGAGATGAATTATCTTCTCGGCCGCAGGGGGTGTAGGTTTAAAGAAATTCCTATTGTTTTTTTAAAAAGGAACAAGGGAAAATCTAAATTCTCATTGGGTATGATCTGGGAGGCCATGGCATTGATTTTATTCCTGCGGGTTAATTAAAAAACAGTTTTTTATTTTCTTAACACATAAACGTAATTAGTTAAGATTAATCTTACAATTTAGTGCGGAAGGAGGGAGTTGAACCCTCAAGGGTTACCCCACACGCTTCTGAGACGTGCGCGTATGCCATTCCGCCACTTCCGCAAAATTCCAACATCAAGTATATATTAGACTTATTGCCCTGTCAATGCATTCGTATAAAAGCATTGCGGCGCTATTTTTTTGTTGTTATAATATAAGTTTACAAAATAGGGGGATATTGTGTTCCAGGAGTCATTTAAAATTATTGTCTCGGGTGTCGGACAGAGTTTTATACTTGGTCTGATCGGTTATTTTCTGATCAAACGTAATATCTTAGGAGAAGAGGGATTGTACGCTTTAAGCCGTTTGGTTATTGAGGTAACCATGCCAGTTTTTATTTTTTACCGGTTGATCAAAGATTTTAGTTTTCACCTTTATCCTGATTGGTGGGTTTTTCCCTTAATAAGCGTAGGCATAACTATTGCCGGTTTATTGGTTGGCTTGATCTTTAGCGGGTTTGTAAAGGGCCTGCAGCATAAACTGCAGTTTTTAAGCCTGGTAGCTTTTCAAAATTCCGGATACCTTCCGTTGGTCCTGGTTGCTTCGTTGCTCCAGGGCGAGCGCTTAAGCACGATGTTCATTTATTTATTCTTGTTCCTTTTGGGATTTAATCTTTTGCTTTTTTCTTTCGGGGTTTACATCTTGACTTTTCACAAAGACAAGAAATTTGAATGGCAGAGTTTATTCAGCCCTCCGGTAATCGCTACTTTTTTAGGGCTGGCGGTTGTAGCTTTAAATTTATCCCGGTTCATCCCGGAGGTTATCATAAAGCCTTTGGGGATCACCGGAGATTGCACTTTGCCTTTGGCTACTTTTGTGGTTGGAGGCAATATCGCGGCTATTCATTTAAGGAAAGTAGAAAAAAAATTAATTTCAGCCATGGTTATGGCTAAATTGGTGATTTTACCTGCTCTGGGTTTATGGCTGGTCTGGCAGTTTAACCTGCCTTCGCCTTTAGGATTATTAATAGTATTGCAGTCAGCTATGCCTCCGGCTACCAACTTGTCAGTGATCTTGAATCATTATAAGAAAGAGGATTTGATTGTAAGCCAGGGCATATTCTTTGGGCATATCGCAAGCCTTGTGACTGTGCCGGTATTCCTGAGTTTATATTTTATGAAATTCATGTTAAAATGAAAATGATAGCTACTAACCGCGAGGGATTCAGGGATTATGATATTCTGGAGGCCCTGGAGTGCGGAATAGAATTAAAGGGGAGCGAAGTAAAATCAGCCCGGGATGGCCGGGTAAACCTCAAAGATAGTTTTGCCCGAATCGATAAGAACGAAGTAATTTTATACAATCTTCATATCAGCCCTTATGCCCAGGCCAGTTATTTAAATGTTGAGCCAACCCGGGTGCGCAGGCTCTTGCTTCATCGTAAGCAGATTAGTAAATTAATGGGCCAGGTCATCCAGCGGGGATGTACCCTGGTTCCTTTAAAGATTTATTTCAATGATAAAGGCTTGGTTAAAGTTGAACTGGCTTTGGCTAAGGGCAAGAAACATTACGATAAAAGAGAAGATATAAAACGCCGGGAGACGGATTTGGCTGTCCGTCGGGCGATCAGGAACAGAAGAAAATAAAAGGGGGGTGAAAGGGTTCGACTTAGGTGATTAGGGTAACGGCAGCATGCCGCGGACGCAAGGTTGGCCGCGTTAATAATCCTTGCACAATATAAACGCAAATAACAGAATAGCGTTTACTAAACCAGCGCCTATGGCTATGCCCATGGG
Organism: Candidatus Omnitrophota bacterium; assembly: GCA_018825985.1. Taxonomy (GTDB): domain Bacteria; phylum Omnitrophota; class Gorgyraeia; order Gygaellales; family Profunditerraquicolaceae; genus JAHKAP01. The sequence continues at coordinate 26,313 of JAHKAP010000024.1, read as the reverse complement.
TATGGGTTTGGTCCCAGCCTTCGCTAACTAATTTAGCGAAGCCATCCTTTTATCTTAGCCTGCGAGGTAAAAGGATGCCCAAGCAGGCTGGCTTTGGTAAATTAGCCTTTGGGGCCGAAGCGAGATTCAAAAAGGCCGCGGACTGCAAATCCTGCCCCGCAGGAGCTGCAGTAGTAAGCAAAAAATACGGGGCTAAGCATGTAGCGGCTTTTATTCAGTTATCTAGGGACGCGGGTTCGATCAGTATTAAGGTCGACTTCCGGAGTAATCCGGAATGAAAAACCTGGCTTACATCAGGGAAACCCAAACGCAAATGCGAGGGTAATCCTGAGGGGTGAAAGCCCTGCAGAGACTTCCTCAATTGAGGAGATAGGAGGTGATACCGTTGGAAGAATCTGAGAAAGCTAATTTAGCAGGAATTGTTGATGGCGAGGGCACAGTAACGCTTATGAAACATCATAAGAATGAAACTCCTATACCCTATGTTTCTATTGCAAATAATAATCTAAAACTCTTGCAGTGGATTAAATATAGGTGCGGAGGATTAGTTTGTTCAAAGAAAAAATACAAACCTCAACATAATGATTCTTTTGCATGGTCTGTTCGTCAAGACAGGGCATTATGCTTTCTCGGGGAAATAGTTAAATATCTAATCGTAAAGAAGCCACAAGCAACTTTGATATTAGAAAAGTATAAATCTGTGACTCATCGAGCAGGTAAATATACTCCAAAGATGCTTAGTGATAAGATGAAGCTGGTGGCTAAGATTAGAGAGTTAAACCAACGGTAAAATTATGCTTCTTATAATACGCCAGGCTCCCGGTATATTATCGGGCGAAGAGATAGTCCACGCTACTTGGAAAACAGGTAGATAAGTGTCCCGCCACCTCCACCAAAATCTACGGGAAATACCGCTCGCGGGATTTCCCCTTAAGAATGTATTTAAATGGAGTAAAAAGCAGGAAGTTTAATCTATATATTGGTGAGTTAATATAATTATTTATGTTTACCAGAAAAATATATACTTTATATTTTATTTTGTTGACTTTATATCTTTGCGGATGCGCTACTGTGGCTACTAGAGGCGGGTTGCCGGGTTATAGCATTAACGGTGTGGACTATTTATCTTTAGTTTCGTTATGCGACGCCAAAGGAATTAATTGGGAATATGATCTGATCACCCGCAATATTCTGATGAGCAAGGATAAGCATAGAATAAATTTGCGTTTGGGTGAAAAAATGGTTTTGGTGGATGGCGTTGCGCAGTATCTTAAACATCCGGTTGATATTTACGAGGGGACAGTTGTTGTGCCTTTAAATTTTAAAGGACAGATACTCGACTCTTTGTTTAAAGAATATATTCCGCTCAAGAAAATTACTATGCCTACTGTGTTGATAAAAAAAGTTGTCATTGACGCCGGCCATGGCGGTAATGACCCCGGAGCCATAGGTAGGACAGGTTCACGGGAGAAGCATGTAAATCTGGATATTGCCAAGCGATTGGGAACGCTTTTAAAACAAGAAGGCATTCAAGTTATTATGACCCGTTCCACCGACAGTTTTATCCCGCTTGAACGCAGGGTGAATATAGCTAATGATGCCCAGGCTGATCTTTTTGTCAGCGTACATTCCAATGCCAGCCGGGTAAAGAGCCTTACCGGATTTGAGGTATATTATCCTGCTTTTGATATTGATGATAGCCGACGGGCGTTATACGCGGCTGAGCATGCCAAGCTTAACCTGGGCGATTCTTTTTATTCAACGCCCACGCTAAACCTAAAGGCAACCTTATGGGATATTATTTATAACTATGACCGGGCTGAATCTATAAGGTTAGGCCGTTTGATCTGTAATGTTGTTCAGCGGGATTTAAATTGCAAAATTTTAGGGGTAAAGGGCGCGCGTTTTCAGGTTTTAAAAGGAGCCCGAGTTCCGGCGGTATTGGTTGAGGTTGGTTTTTTATCTAATTCCGGGGAAGAGAATTTTTTAAAGAATAGTTATTACCGGCAAAAAATAGCCCAGGGCATTAAGGATGCGATCTTAGACTACGCCCGGGATTATTAAAGAAAGGCGAAGAACACATGCAGCCGATAGGGGTGTTTGATTCTGGCGTAGGCGGATTAACTGTGGCCAAGGAGTTGTTCCGTCAACTCCCTAATGAAGATATAATTTATTTTGGCGATACTGCCCGGGTCCCTTACGGAATTAAATCCAGGGAGACCGTTATACGTTTCTCGATCGAAAATATACTTTTTCTTTTAAAGCAGAATGTGAAACTTATCTGTGTGGCCTGTAATACCGTTTCCAGCGTTGCCCTACCGGAAATTAAAAATCATTTTCGGGTGCCGCTGGTTGGGGTGATTACTCCGGCGGTAAGGGAGGCGGTTTACGCTACTCAGAATAAGAGGGTGGGCGTGATTGGAACTAAGGGTACGGTTAATAGCCGGACCTATGAGAACGAGATCCGGCAGCTTGATCCGGAAGTTAAAGTTACCGCGGTTGCTTGTCCTTTATTTGTCCCATTGGTTGAGGAGGGGTGGACTAAAGGTGAGGTGGTTATCGATGTGGTTAAAAAATACCTGGAACCTTTAAAACTTGCCCGGGTGGACACGGTTATTTTAGGTTGCACCCATTATCCCTTGCTTAAGCCGGTGATTGAAGAGGTGATGGGAGAAAAAGTGGCCTTGATTGATTCAGCCAAACAGGTAGCTATTGAAGTAAAGAAGATTTTATCCGGCGAGAATATGTTGAACAAAAAGAGCCATCGGGGCAGGCATCAATTTTATGTTAGCGATAATCCCGAATGGTTTAACGGTATGGCTAAGAGTTTTCTGGGCAAATCAGTTCCTGACGCAAAGAAGGTGAATGGTGTATAAAGTAAAAGTAGAAGCGAGTTTTAGTTCCGCGCATAATCTAAGGGGCTATAAGGGAAAATGCGAAGAGCTCCATGGGCATAATTGGAGAGTGGAAGCGGTTGCCGGGAAAACTAAGCTAGATAGAATAGGTTTTGTCCTGGATTTTAAATATATGAAAAAGGTCTTGGGAGATACCCTGGAAAAATTGGATCATAAGTATTTAAATGAACTCCCTTATTTTAAAAAAGTCAATCCTACCTCGGAGAATATCGCCAAGTATATTTATGATCGCTTGAAGAGAGGTATCCCGGGTTTGATTTCGGTGACGGTCTGGGAGAATCCGGCGAGCTGCGCCATATATGAAGAGTAGAAAATTTATTCCTAAGGCTGTTGTTCTTTTATCCGGCGGGCTGGATTCAGCTGTAACTTTGTATTATGCCGGGAAGAGCGGGTTTAAACCGTTTTGCCTTATATTCGACTATGGCCAGCGGCATATAAAAGAGATATCTTTCGCCCGCAGGCTCGCTCTTAAGGCCGGATGCGGATATAAAATAGTGAAGATCAGCTTGCCTTGGAATGGTTCGTCTCTTTTGGGCAAACGGGTCAGCCTGCCCAAGCGTAAAAACGTTATAACTGGTAAGCAAAAAAAAGTTATTCCCTCAACCTATGTTCCGGCCAGGAATATAATTTTTTTGAGTTTTGCTTTGTCCTACGCTGAAGCGATTGGTTCCGAAGCGGTTTTTATCGGAGCCCACTCCCAGGATTATTCGGGTTATCCTGATTGCCGTCCGGAGTTTTTTAAGGCATTTGACCGGGCGGCCAAGGTTGGGACTAAAACGGGAATTCAGGGTCAAGGCATCCGGATCATCGCTCCTTTATTGAATAAGTCTAAGGCTGAAATTATCCGCCTGGGCAGTTATTTAGGAGTGCCTTTTGAATTAACCTGGTCTTGTTATTCCGGCGGAAAATATCCGTGCGGTAAATGCGACAGCTGCTATTACCGGGCCAAGGGTTTTAAAGAAGCGCGTAACCTTAGGGACACCCTTGCAGATAAAGCTAAGGGTGTCCCCTAAAGAATGGGAGGGGGACACCCTCCCGATTGATTGCAAGGGTGTCCCTGATTATGAAGGGTAAGATTAGCGAAATATTCGAAAGCATCCAGGGTGAAGGGATATACGCCGGCCAGAGGCAGATATTTGTGCGTTTCTTTGGTTGTAACCTTTCCTGTAAATTCTGCGATACCCCTTTAAAAAACTTCAGTGAATATGAATCTCAGGAATTATTAAACGAGTTGAAGTCATATTTAGGAAATTATCATTCTATTTCTTTTACCGGAGGCGAACCCCTTTTACAAAAAGATTTTTTAAAAGAGGTATTGATTTTGGCTAAGCAGGAAGGGTTTCGAAATTATCTTGAGACTAACGGCACTCTTCCGGAAGCTTTAAAAGAAGTGATCGATTATGTAGACATTATAGCCATGGATTTTAAACTTTCGTCTTCCACGAATTCAGGCGATTTCTTGGTGAGCCATCGGGAGTTCCTGAAGATAGCCTCGGCAAAAGACGTTTTCTTAAAGGCGGTGATTTGTAATTCTACCGGGGAAGATGATTTTAAAAAAAGCCTGGAGGTCATTAAGGAGATTAAGCCTGATATCCGGCTGGTATTGCAGCCGAATTGTTTTGAGGATAGCGGCTCACTTGATGAAAAAATTGATGACCTGAAAACCATCTGCCTTAGACAGGGTATCGGTGTATGCCTGATACCACAGATGCATAAGATAATTGGAGTCAAATAATATGAGAAGTCGTAAGTACTTAAGGACGCAAGGACATGCGTCTAGTTATGAGGGATTGCAGGGAAAGGTCCGGAAATTAAAAACTCCGGAGATCGAAGTTTGGAAGAACCAATATCCGGATCGGATTTACACGATAAGCCTGGATATCCCGGAATTCACCTGCATCTGTCCAAAAACAGGTTTGCCGGATTTTGCTAATATAAAAATTGAGTATTCTCCGGATAAGCATTGCGTTGAATTAAAATCATTAAAGATGTATACGATTTTTTTCCGCAATGTCGGGATATTTCATGAACATCTGACTAATCTGATTATGGATGATTTTATCCGGGCCTGTAAGCCGCGTTGGGCAAAGATTATTACTGAATTCAATCCCCGGGGCGGGATAATAACCCGGGTTTTACGGGAGTATAGAAAAAGTAGATAGTATATAGTAGGAAGTATTCAGGTTAAAGGAAAACCAAGATGAAGATAATATCCGCTGAAAAAATTAAGAATACAGTGGCAGATCTGTGCCTTAGGGCAAATTTAGTCTTAAGAAAAGATGTTTTGGCGGCTTTAAAATTGGCTTATAAAAATGAAACGGATAAAAGGGCCGGGAAAATCCTGGATGCGATTATTAAGAATGCCGCGGCAGCTGAAAAGGAGAAATTAGCGATATGCCAGGATACGGGCCTGCCTTGTGTATTTTTGGAACTTGGCCAGGATGTAAAGATAAAGGGCGATCTAAATAAAGCCATCAATAAGGGAGTGGAGCTAGGCTATAAAAAAGGGTCTTTCAGGAATTCTATTATTAAAGATCCGTTAATCAGGGGAAAATCCGGTTATCTTCCGGCTTTAATATATGTAGATTTGGCACCTGGGAATAAATTAAAATTAACGGTTTTGCCTAAAGGTTTTGGCTGTGAGAATAAAACCCAGTTAAAAATGTTTTTGCCTACAACTGAAATAACGGATATCAGGAAATTTATTTTAGACGCGGTAAAAACTGCCGGGCCGGATGCTTGTCCGCCGTATGTAGTGGGGGTGGGCATCGGCGGTTCAGCTGATTACGCTTGTCTTCTGGCTAAGAAAGCCCTGCTAAGAAGCCTTCGGGCTTCGCCGGCAGGCAGGCTCCAGGCTAATGTGGTTAAATTAGAAAGGGACTTATTCAAGGAGATTAACAGATTGAACATCGGCCCAATGGGTTTAGGGGGTAAAACTACTTGTTTGGCAGTCAACATCGAAACTTATCCTACTCATATCGCCGGATTACCGGTGGCGGTAAATATCAGTTGCCATGCCTTAAGGAGCTCCAGCGTGATTCTATGAAAAAGATAAATTTACCGTTAGAAAAAAAAGAGATTAATAAATTAAAAGCCGGAGAAGAAGTTTTTCTTAACGGTATTATTTATACTGCCAGGGATCAGGCGCATAAGAGATTGGTAAGTGCCCTAGGTAAAGGTATAGGTGGAGATAGAGGCAAAGAAATGCCTTTTGATATCAGGGGAGCAGTAATTTATTATTGCGGCCCGGCAAAAACTCCTAAAGGTAAAATTATAGGCTCCTGCGGGCCAACCACTAGTTCGCGTATGGATGCATTTACTCCTATTTTACTTAAGTGCGGATTATCCGGTATGATCGGTAAGGGCAAGCGCTCTTTGGAAGTAAGGCAGGCGATAAGAAAATATAAAGGAGTATATTTTTTAACCTTTGCCGGATGCGGAGCTTTATTGAATAAGTATATTAAGAAAGCCGGGATCGCCGCTTATGCTGATCTGGGCCCGGAGGCGGTTTATAAATTGGAAGTAGAGGATTTTCCCTTGATCGTGGGCATAGATTCAAAAGGAAACAGCGTTTACTAAATAAAGAAAGCGAGGAATTGCATGGTTCGTTTAGACGGCAGGGAAGCAGATTCTTTAAGAAAGGTCAGGATAACCAGGAATTATTTAAAATACGCCGAAGGTTCCTGTTTGATCGAGCTGGGAAATACCAAGGTGATCTGTACAGCTTCGGTTGAAGATAGCGTACCGCCTTTTTTAAAAAACTCCGGCAAAGGCTGGGTTACTTCGGAATATGGCATGCTTCCCCGTTCCTGCCAGTCCAGGATACCCCGGGGCAAGGATTCCGGCCGGACCTATGAAATCCAGCGCTTGATCGGCCGTTCTTTACGTACAGTAACCGATACTAACAAGATGGGCGAAAGAACGATCTGGATCGATTGCGACGTGATCCAGGGTGACGGCGGCACGCGCACTGCTTCGATCACCGGAAGCTTTATCGCTTTAGTAGATGCTTTAAATAAATTAAAGAAAGCCGGCTCGATCGGTGATATCCCGATAAGAGATTTCGTTGCCGCTACCAGCGTGGGGATCATTCAGAAGACCGCGCTTCTTGATTTGAACTATGAGGAAGATTCAAAGGCTGAAGTGGATATGAACGTGGTAATGACTTCCAGCGGAGAATTTATCGAGATCCAGGGGACTGCTGAAAGAAGGCCTTTTAACCGTGAGCAGATGGATAAACTTCTGGATTTGGCAAAAAAGGGCATAATGGACCTGATCGGAATTCAAAAAGACCTGCTTAAAGACGCCATATGAAAGAGTTAGTAATCGCGACGCAAAATAAAAAAAAGCTGGAGGAGATCAGGGAGATTTTAAAAGGGTTGGATTTAAAGATAACTTCTCTGGTTGATTATTCATTTGCGCCTAAGATTGTTGAAAACGGCGTGACTTTCCGGGATAATGCTATTAAAAAAGCGCTCAAGATCTCCCGGTTTAATGGAAAGTTGACCCTGGGCGAGGACTCAGGGCTGTGTATCAATGCTTTAGGCGGGAAGCCGGGGGTGTATTCCGCGCGCTTCTCCGGCAAAAATAAAAGTGATGCACTAAATAATCAGAAGGTCCTTAAATTATTGGGAAATTTACCGCTTAGTAAAAGAAGGGCTCATTATTCCTGCGCTGTGGCTATTGCGGACGCCGGAAAGCTTATCGGTTCAGTAGAATGCAGGTGTTTCGGCCGGATCGGTTTTAAACCGCGCGGAGATTATGGTTTCGGGTATGATCCGGTATTCATTATTCCTAAATATAAAAAGACCTTTGCCCAATTAGGGCCAAAAATTAAACATAAGATGAGCCACCGGTATTTAGCCTTAAAAAAAGCGGAAAAAATCATTGCCGGGTATTTAAAGAATAAGGGGCAATGTTATATTTTAAAAAAGGCAGCGAAAGGAGGCGGCTATGGCTAAAGAAAAAATAAACAATAGCTTAATCTCCAATGAACATATTTTTGATTTGGTCCTGGAAATCTGCAATTACATTGAATCTATTAATTCGGTTACTGATATCGACGGGATAATCGCTGCTTTTGTTAAAAAGATAGGCGAGTTATTTAACATCAACCGGGTCTCCTGTATGCTGATCGACGAAACCAGAGGAGAATTATATCTTAAAGCAGCCCTCGGACTGGATCCTTCATTGGCAAAAGCATCTATAAAACTTGGTGAATCTTTTGCCGGAAGAGTAGCTAAAGAAGGCGTTCCGTTCCTAGTCAAGAACGTGCGGGAAGAATTTCCGGAATTAGGCGAACAAAGGCTCTCCAGGTATCTAACCAGCTCTTTTCTTATCGTCCCCCTCAAGACCAGGAATAAGGTCGTAGGGGTGCTTAGCCTAACTGATAAAAAAAATAAATATTCGTTCAGCGAGAATGATTTAAAGACTATTAATTTTATCAGCCAGCACCTGGCGCTTTATATCGAGAACATCCGTTTATCCGACCGGAATAAGAGCCTTTCCCGGACCGACCCGCTGACTAACTTGGCTAACCACCGTTATTTTCATGAGCAATTACAGGAGGAGATCTACCGGGCTGAGCGTTATTCCAGGCCCTTGGCAATTTTAATGATTGATATAGATAATTTTTCTAATTATAATCAGATACACGGTTATGCGGGAGGAGACAGTGTCTTACAGCAGGTAGGCATGATAATCAAGGATAGCCGAAGGCTCGTTGATTTTGTAAGCCGCTACGGCCCTGAGGAATTTGCTATAATTCTGCCTGAGACCAAGCGTAAAGAGGCTGTTTTTACCGCTGAGAGGATACGAGAAAAAGTGGCTGCTTCGGTTTTTACTGATGACTCCCAGAGAAAGTCCCCCTTAGGTTTGGAACGGCTTACTGTAAGCATAGGCGTGGTTGAACATAAGATCGGCATTACCAGCGAAGAGTTGATCCAGCGCCTGCTTTTAGTTTTAAAGGAAGCCAAACAAAAAGGCAAGAATTGCGTTTGTGCGTATAGTAAGTAGTAAAAGTATAACACTATTATTGCCAGCATGTACTTTGTTTACATATTAAAAAGTGAAAATCACAATTTTATTTATACCGGGAGTACTCCGGATTTAAACAGGAGAATATTAGAGCATAATAGAGGAGTAGTTGAATCTACTAAGTTTTATGTACCATTGGAGTTTGTTTATTACGAAGCTTACAGGAATAAGGAAGATGCTTTGGTCCGTGAGCATAAACTTAAGCATCATGGTAGTGTAATAGGCCATCTAAAAAAAAGGTTGAAGTATAGTTTATCTATCTAGGATAATTTTACCAAGAGGGTTTGTGGGGCGTGCCCCGCCCTTTTGGTATGAACTTAGATAATACCGTTACCAAAAGGGCGGGGCGTGGCTCAGTTTGGCTAGAGCGCTTGCTTTGGGAGCAAGAGGTCGACAGTTCAAATCTGTCCGCCCCGATAATCAGACAAGGGGGAGTAATATGGCCAGGCTTATAAACAGGATAGTCTTGGAAGGTTTATTAAGTTTTTTTATTATACTTCTTTTAATCCTTCTATATTATCCCTTAGCTTTGGCTGAAGAGACCATTACCATTACTTCTTATTACCCTTCGCCGTATGGAAGTTATAAAGAACTGCGGGCAAAGCGCATAGCAATCGGAGATAATTATTTTGATGGGAGCGCATATTGCTGGGAGGGGACGTGCACAAATACAATCAATGCTAATGCGGATTTGGTGGTGGAGGGCAACGTCGGCATCGGGACACCGAGTCCGATAGCAAACCTTCACATTTTAAGCTATAACGGTGCAAATCTTTTACTGGAGAGCCCTTCAGCTGGTCTTGCTAATACGCCACGTATCAGTTTCAAAAATTCTGCTAGCGCCTCCTATATCGGTTTTGTGGGCGGGAATGCAGTAAGCGGCGATGGAAATGATATGATGCTTGCCTCTAATACCAATTTGAATTTTTTTACAGCCGGGGTTAATAGAATGAATATAACAACCGGAGGCAAAGTCGGCATCGGGACACTGAGTCCGCATGAGAAGCTAAGTGTTAATGGAAGTATCCAATTTTGTGGCAATGCTTTAGGTTCAACAGGCAAGATTACTTTAAGTGGGTACACTGCCCCTACTTGTCCTGCAGGATGGGTTACTCTTGCGGCTCAGGGTCAAATTTCCTTGTGTGCTAAGATGGAAGCTGGTTGCCCATAGTTTCTTTGGGATGTTCCCGAAATAAGATGGATAGCCTGTGGTTTGGCTGCGCTCACCACACGGCGGAAACAAATAGAATAATGCGCCTGTAGCTCAGGTGGATAGAGCATCTGCCTTCTAAGCCGAGGGTCGCGTGTTCGAATCACGCCAGGCGCGTTAAATTTCTAAAGAAGAGAAAGGGTTTTATGAGGCTGCAGGTAAAGTTACTTTTGGTCCTCCTGATAATTTTGATTTTAGGGACCACTGTTTTACATACCTTTGTTAATATCAAAGGTAAACCAATTTTAATCAATAAACTTCGGGATTTATTCGGCAGGGAAGTCACGATTGGCAGCCTTAAGGCCTATTTACCTTATAACCTGCTTATTAAGAATGTTGAAGTAAAGGGATTATTCAGGATAGATAAGGTTAACGTCAAAAGCGGGGCCTTTGATATTTTTCGTAAAGATTTTACTTTTTCCGAACTTAAATTTAAGCGGCTGGCGATTAATATCGAGAATCCTTTAAAGAAAAAAGCCCCGAATCCGCCGGCTCCGAAATTTGTACCTACGGTTAATAATCAGGCTACTCCGATCAATCAGACAATTGTATTTGACCAAGCGGCTGTTACTAATCCTGCCTCAACTGTTAATGAAACGATCAATATTTCTTTAACCGCGAACCTGCCCCAGGCAAACGCGAATATTTCTTTAATCCAGAACGTAACTTCTTTGGCTCCCGCAAAAAAAATAAGATTTATACCAATCTCGCGCTTTTTTGTCAAAAGGATGTCTCTGGAGGATGGTACATTGAATTTTATTGACAGGAGTATTGAGGGAAAAGAAGTAATGTTGGCCGTGGATAAACTTAATATAGTCATTGAGAACCTGGAATTTCCTGTCCGTAAGTCCAGCTTGATAAACTTTGAATTAAGAGGAAAGATCCCCTGGCAGGCAGAAAAGGATAATGGCAGCATCAATCTTGAAGGCTGGATCAATATACTTAAGAAAGATATGCAGGCTACTTTAAAGATCGAAGGCCTCAATGGGATCGTATTTTATCCGTATTATTCCAATTGGGTTGACCTGGAGAAAGCCAGAATCGAAAAAGCCAAGCTTAATTTTAACAGTAATATCCAGAGTTTAAATAATGATTTGACTGCCCAGTGCCAATTGGTCTTAAGCGATATTGTCTTTAAGCCCCGCTCTGCTGAGGAAGAGGAGTTAAAGGCGGAGAAGATCGCCCACGCGGTATTGAATATATTCAGGGCATCGAATCAGGGGAATGTGGCTATAAATTTCACGGTTAAGACTAAGATGGACAGCCCGCAGTTTGATTTTAGCAATATCCGCCTTGCTTTTGAGGAGAAGCTGACTCAGGCCAGGAAAGGCGATGGTTTACAGCCGGAAACTATAATCATGGCTCCGACTAAGATCATCCAGGGTGTGTTTAAAAGCGCCACTGACCTGACCAAAGCGGTGATAAACGGAACTTTTGAGGTTGGCCAGGAATTTAAACAATCAGTCGAGGGAATGTTTAAGGAAAAAGCTTCTAAAACAGCTGAAGTTTCCTCCGATAATAGCACTGCCAATACCACAGAGCTTAAATAGCGATAATTGGATAACCGCGATCATACCCCTTCAAAACCGGATGATTTATTAACCTTTCCCCATATCCTTACAGTTGAGGCATCTGCCGGATCAGGCAAGACATACGCTTTAGCTCAGCGCTACCTCCGGTTAATTATCAATCCCGCCCTTGATTTAAAAAATATCCCCCTGAATAATATCTTGGCTATTACCTTTACCAATAAGGCGGCGCTGGAGATGAAGGAACGCATCCTGGAGTTTCTAAAAAAAACAGCCCTGGATGTATCCAGCGATGAGTTTTCCCGGAAGAAGGCCTTCCTGGCAATGGAATATCTGATCCGGAATTATAATTATTTTCAGGTCCAGACCATTGATAGTTTTATCAACGCTATACTCTCGGGCTGCGCATTTAAATTAGGGCTCTCTTCGAATTTTAAGGTCCGCACTGATTACCGGGATTATCTGGCTTACAGCCTGGATGAATTGATCGATCGTTCTGTTTCAAGTAAAGAGGTCAAGGAGGCCTTCCGTAGTTTTCTTAAGCAGTATCTTTATATTGATAACCGCCTGGGATGGTTTCCTAAAAAAGAGGTCTTAGGCGTCATCCAGGGCTTTTTCTCACAGAGCAATAAATACGGGATCAAGTTTTCCGCCTCCCGGATTAGACCCGAAGATCTGATTATCAAGAAAAAACATATCCTGAAATTACTTAACAAGCTTGAGAATATTTTGCCTCCAGAGACCAATGCTAATTTTACACATAGTCTAAGGTCGTTTCTGGAAGAAAACCTTGAGAGTTTTGATGTAGATGATCTTTCGGTATTTTTTGCGCGTCCGGAATTCCCAATAAGAAAGGGCGAAGAAGTCCCGGATGAGGTTGCTTTGATCTGGGAAGGTATAACTACTAATATCCGCCAGCTCTGCGAAATAGAGTCGCTTTACGTTTTTAATTCTTACATAGTTATTTTTAACCTGGCCCTGGAAGACCTTAAGGTTATTTCTTGTAAGGAAGATATCCTTTTCCTGGAGTCAATGAATAAAGAAGCCGGCATGTTGTTTAGCGAAAAGGCCTTAAGCCCGCCGGAGCTTTATTACCGACTGGCTACCCGCCTACGCCATTTTTTGATCGATGAATTCCAGGATACCTCTGTCCTCCAATGGAAAAATCTTTATCCGATGATCGAAGAAGCGCTTTCTACCGGAGGCTCGCTTTTTTACGTGGGCGATAAAAAACAGGCGATATACCGTTTCCGGGGAGGCGAGGTAACTCTAATGGATTCGGTCAAAAAAGAGCTGGGGCAGTTTAAGGTTTTTGAAAACTCCCTGCTTAAAAATTTCCGCAGCGCTAAGACTATCGTTGAATTTAATAATCATATCTTCTCCGCGGATAACCTGACCAGGTTTTTAACCCAAAGAGAAGAGTCCGGTAAATCTAGCCTAAAATTATCACCCCAGGATAAAAACGATATTATTGCGGTATTTAAGGGTTCCGGCCAGTCTTACCAGGAAGAGAAATCCGGCGGTTATGTCAAGGTTGAGCTGATTGATGTTGAAAATAAAATCGACCGGGAAGAAAGGATTAAGGAAAAATTATGCGGGTTGCTTAAAGATTTGACTTTAGAATTCCACTATCAGGATATCGCTATCCTGGCCCGGGAAAATGAAGAGGTTAAGCTTTTGTCGGAATGGGTTCTGGCTTTAGGTATACCGGTTGAATCTGAAAAGACCCTGAATATCCGGGAAAACCGTTATATCAAGGAGTTAGTTTCTCTGCTTAAGTTTTTAAACTCACCGATCGATAATCTTTCTTTTGCCTCGTTTATTCTGGGAGATATTTTTTCCACAGCCGGAAAAATACCGGCTGAAAAGATCCAGAATTTTCTTTTTAACTTAAGGGATAAAAAAACTGAAGAGAAGGGTTATCTTTACCGGGAGTTTCGCCGGGAATTTCCCGGGGCCTGGGAAGAGCTATTTGATGAATTTTTCAAGAATGCCGGTTTTACGCCTTTATATGAACTAATGATTAAAATAATCGATAAATTCAAAGTCCTGGGTAGTTTTCCGGAATATCAGGGATTTTTTATGCATTTTCTGGAATTGATTAAAAAACAGGAGGCTGAAGTTCCCGGAATCGCTGGTTTCCTGGGGTATTTTGAAAGATTACCGGAAGAGGACCTTTATGTAAATATCTCCGGGGTTGAGTCGGTGAAGATCCTGACTATTCATAAGGCTAAAGGATTGGAGTTTGCGGTAGTTATTATTCCGTTCCTGGAAATAAATGTCCAGGCGGATAATGACGTAGTTTATCCGGACAATGATTTGCTTAAACTTATCCGGCTTAAAAGGCGTTATGCTTCTTTTTCCCCCACTTTGGAAATGGCCTATCGCAAAGAATATAAATTGGCCTTGCTTGATGAATTGAACAATATTTATGTGGCTTTTACCCGGGCTATTGAAGAACTATATGTTTTTATCCCCGGGAGATCCCGTGCCCAAGTTAATCCGGCAATACTACTCTTTCCGGATGTTGGTTTAGAGAAAGGGCTAAGATCAGAAGGCATAGCCAGGGTTGTGCCCGCGCCCAAGGCTTTAGGGCCATCTATTCCTATTCCGGTTAGCGAATACCGCGACTGGATCGACCTAATGAAAGAGGAATTCATTGATATTGGTTTGCTGCGCTCAAGAGATAAAGCGCTTATTGGAGAAGCCTTGCATCATATCTTATCTTTTATCGGCGATCTAACCGGCGAGGACAATAAAAAAATAGTTGATTCGGCGATAGAAAAGGCCGGGTTTAAGTATCCGTTTATATCGGACTCTGCTTATTACAAAGAGTCGGTCCTGCGGTTATTAGAAGATAAAAAATTCCGGGATTTTTTTGAATCTTACGGATGCCGGGTATATCCGGAAAAAGAACTGGTTGATCGTTTCGGAAATACTAAGCGTATCGACCGTCTCCTGCTGAATAAAAATAAGGCGGTTATCATTGATTATAAGAGTTCCAGGGAGGAGCCCGCAGCCGCGGATTATCAAGGCCAGGTTAAAGAATATATGAAAATCATTAAAGATATTTATCCCGAGTTAAAAGTAGAGGGATATTTGATCTATTTGGATGAACCAAGCCTGGAGGAAGTTAATGGATAAAGTCATTACTTATAACTTAAGCGATAACTTTATCGTTAATTTAGCCGGGTTCATTGAAAAAAACTATATCGACAGGGCCAAGGATATCAGTAAGCTGGCTATAGTATTCGGAGGTAAAAGGCCCAGCCTATTCCTTAAAAAAGAACTCTCCCGCAGGATAAAGAAAGGTTTTTTCCCGCCCTCTTTTTTCAATATTGATGAATTCATCGAATTTGTTTTAAATAAAAAAGCCCCTTTTTCCCGGATCGGCGACCTGGACGCCAGCTATCTGATCTATAAACTGGCCAAAGAGATATCCCCGGATATTTTAAAATCTTGGCCGGGCTTTTCTCAGTTTATCCCCTGGTCCAGGGAGATCCTCTCGTTTATTGAGCAGTTGGATCTGGAGGGGATAGGGGATGTTTCCCTGAAGAATGTCGAACTGAAAGCTGGAATCGGATATGATGTTCCGGAGAACATCAATTCTTTATTAAAAGATATAATTCATTTAAGGCAGGCATTTCATGGGCATTTGAGGCAGAATAATATTTATTCCCGGGGTTTAGTTTATTTGACTGTCAGCCAGCTTATTTCTAAAATCGAATTCCCTGAATTCGAAGAAATTATTTTCGCCGGATTCTTTTATCTGCATAAAACTGAGTCCGCCATTTTAAAAGCGGTTTACCAGCAGAATAAAGCATTGTTTTTTTTCCAAGGCTCGGCCCGGGAGTACAGCGTATTGGATAATTTAAGCCAAGAGTTGTCAATTAAGATTGATCCGGAAAAGGAAAGTCCGAGCGAATACAACCTGCAGATATTCGCCGGTTTTAATCAGCATTCCCAGGTCGGCTTAGTCCGGGAGATCGTTAAGAAGATCAAAGATCCGGATAAAACTGTGATCCTTTTGCCTCAGCCGGAGAGCGTTATTCCATTGCTATCTGAGATATCCTCCTGCGTCCGGGATTTTAATGTTTCGATCGGTTATCCTTTAAAAAGAAGCTCCCTGTATGCGCTTTTTAACGATATCTTTAAGGCCCAGGAGACTAAAAAGAACAGCTCTTATTACGCCAAGGATTATCTTTTGGCCTTGGCCCATCCTTTGGTAAAAAATTTAATGCTGATAGGGAATAATCCGGCGGTTACACGGGTAATGGTCCATAAAGTTGAAGAAGCGCTTACCGGTATTGAAAAGACTGAGTTGGCCGGGAGCCTGTTTATCAAGATTTCGGATGTAGAAACCTGCCGGGAGCTGTTTGATCTGTGTTTGGCGACAATGAAAAAAATGGATATAGAAGTTACCCGGGATGAGATTAAACAAGCGTTAAAACAGCTGCATCAATTACTATTTCTAAATTGGGAAGGTTTGAAAGATCTCGGTAGTTTTGCCGATAACCTGAATAACTTTCTGAAGATCCTGATCCAGAAAAGCCTTTTAAGTAATTATCCTTTAAACCTGAAAATGGCTCAGAAGGTTCAGGAAATTATTGAAGAGTTTCAGAATGCCTCTTTTGGCAAAGAAGCCTTTGCCCCTGAGGAGATATTTAAGATATTCAATAACAAGCTGGAAAACGAAATGGTCTCTTTTTCCGGTTCTCCGCTTAAGGGTTTGCAGGTCCTGGGGTTATTTGAGACCCGTTCGCTTAATTTCGAGAATGTGATAGTTCTGGATGCCAATGAATCAGTCCTGCCGAAGTTGAAAATCTATGAGCCATTGATCCCCAGAGAAATAATGATCAGCCTGGGGTTGAACCGCCTGGAAAAGGAAGAGGAGATCCAGCGTTACCAGTTTCAACGCCTGATCTCGTCCGCTAAAAATGTTTACCTGGTCTATTGCCAGAGCAATAAAAATGAGAAGAGCCGGTTCATTGAAGAGCTTATCTGGGAGAAACAAAAGAAAGAAAATAGGCTCGAAGTAATCTCAATTCCTAAAGCCAGCTTTCAGGTCAGAGTCCTGCCTAAACACTCCGAGATAGCAAAAGATGTCCGGATCATAAATTTTTTAAAAAAAATGCGTTATTCCGCCTCCAGCATGGATACTTATTTAAATTGCCCTCTGCAGTTTTATTATCGTTATGTATTGGGCCTGGAAGAAAAAGAAGACTCACTCCAGGAGCCCGAAGCCAAGGATGTGGGTAATTTCCTGCACGAATTACTGGAAGAGGCATTTATTAAATTCATCAATAAAAAACCTGTACTAAACGATAAATTCAAAAAAGATTTTTTTATTCTTTTTGAAGATAAATTTCAGCGGGAATTCCAGAAAAAAATGCGATCTGATTCATTTTTGATCAAAGAGGTCCTGGAATTCAGGCTAAAGCGTTTCCTGGAAAATGAGTCTAAGAGAGGAGTTAAGCAGGTTTTATCTTTGGAAAAAACCCTGGAAGACAAATTTGAGTTCTTGGGACAGGAATTTAAATTCAAAGCCAGGATCGACCGGATCGATAACTTAAGCGACAACACCATATTGGTAGTTGATTATAAAACCGGCTCAACCGATCTTCTGCCGGATGAGGCAGGCAAGATCGAGGCCGCTGGTTTTAGCCGTAAGAGCCTGCAGGAGAGGCTTAAATCTTTTCAATTGCCGCTTTATCTTTCTTTGATTGAAAAATTATATCCAGGGAAAAGACTTAATGCCTGTTTGTACAATTTAAGGGAATTTAAGGACAACTTTGGTCTGCATATGTTGTTTAAAAAAGAAGAACATTTTTCCGATAAAGCGAGGATAACGGGTATCTATCAAAAGGCAATGGAAGGTTTATTTAAGGATCTATTGGACCCGGCAGTGCCTTTTAAAGCCGATGATTCTGACCCGCGCCATTGCGAATATTGCCAGTTTTTTTATTTATGCAGATAGGAGGATGGGGTGACAATATTTATGAAGATTTTGTTTATCGGTATTTTTTTGTTTTTAAGCGGAGGGGGCATGGATAATTTAAAAGCTAATCCGGAAAAAATTAAAATTTTTAACAGTGCCAGTAATCAGATTGAAGAGGTGGAAAAAATATACAAGACCGAACAGGAATGGAAGAAAATACTTACTCCTGAGCAATACCGGGTCACTAGGCTCAAGGGGACAGAGAACCCGGTTTCGGGGAAATGTGAGTTACCTAAAGAAAAAGGGATCTATAAATGCGTTGGCTGCGGCACTGATTTGTTTAACGTAGAAACTAAGTTTGAATCCGGGACCGGCTGGCCGAGTTTTTGGAATCCGGTATCAGAGTTGAATATCCGGCTTAAGCCCGATAATAGCCTTGGTATCCAAAGATTAGAGATAACCTGCAGCCGCTGCGATGCCCATTTAGGGCATGTTTTTGATGATGGGCCAATGCCAACCGGCAAACGTTATTGCCTAAATTCCGCGGCCCTTGTTTTTGCTCCTTTAAATTTAGAGGAAGCTATATTTGCCGCGGGTTGTTTCTGGGGTGTGGAGGCGCAGTTCCGTAAACTTAAAGGAGTGATATTTACCCAGGTTGGTTACAGCGGAGGTAATTTTAAAGACCCCGCTTATGAGGATGTTTGTTCAGGTAAAACCGGGCATGCCGAATCAGTCAAAATCAGGTTTGACCCTACTAAGATTTCATATGAAAAACTACTGGATGTTTTTTGGAAGATGCACGATCCAACTTCTACGAACAGGCAGGGGCCGGATATCGGTTCGCAATACCGCTCAGCCATATTTTATCTTAACCCTGAGCAGGAGCGCTCTGCAATGGTTTCCAAAGCTAACCTGGATAAGGCAAAGGTTTATAAGGATAAGATAGTTACAGAGATCGCGCCGGCTTATGAATTTTGTCCGGCTGAAGAGTATCATCAGCAATATTACGAAAAAAAAGGTATTGAAGGCTGCGGATTAAAAATATAGGCGGTGTCCCGATATCGCCACCCACAATAATCCGCTAACCACATTGTAAGTAATAAAATAAGCGTAATTCATCTCCCTAATCCCGGCGACGAAGTGGGCAAAGGTTCGGATGGTCGGTTTAATGTTGGCGCGGACGCCTGGACCTGAAAAAAGGCCTGGATTTTTTATTTGCGGGTTGTTGGGAAAAATCAGAATATTTCTCGTGTGATATCTCGGGGCGTTTTGACAGGGGGAGGGTAGTTTTGATCAGTTTTTCAATATCCCGGACATCCCGGCTCTGGTCAGGAGTAGCAAAAGAGATAGCATGGCCTTTGTTCCCGGCTCTTCCGGTGCGGCCGATACGATGAACATAATTCTGGGCGTCTTCAGGAAGGTCATAGTTGATAACCAACTCGATCCCTGTAACGTCAATACCTCGGGAAGCGATATCCGTAGCTACCAGCACTTTATATTTACCGCGTTTAAATCCTTCCAGGGCTTCTCTGCGCTGGATCAATGTGCGGTTAGAATGGATCTCAGCCGCGCTATAGCCCATGTCTTTGATCGAACGGGTTATTTTTTTCGCATTATATTTGGTTCTAGAAAATAAAAGTACCGGGCCGTGATATTGGGTAAGCAGCTTGCCCAGAGTTTTTAATTTAGCGTCTTTTTTTACGATGAATAATTCCTGGGTGATATCTTTGGCCATAGTTCCTGAAGGAGCGATCTCCACACATATAGGAAGTTTCATATGTTTAGCAGCCATTTCCATGATTTCTTTCGGAATGGTGGCGGAAAAAAGCATAGTTTGTCTATCTTTGGGCATAAATTTAAGGATTTTTTCAACGTCGGGAGCAAATCCCATATCCAGCATCCGGTCAGCCTCATCCAGCACCAGCATTACTACTTCATCAGGGATCACGTTCCACCTGCTCATATGGTCAAGCAGCCTTCCGGGAGTGGCGATTATTATTCTGGGGTTTTTATGCAAAGCCTGGGTTTGTCCTTCCATTGGAGCGCCTCCGATAAGGCAGGCGGTTTTCATTCCGAATGGATGGGCCAGGCCCTGAAACGCCTGTTCGATCTGCAAGGCTAATTCTCGGGTTGGAGCCAGAATTAATCCGGTGCCGCTTTTCTGGGCTAATAATTGGACCATAGGAATTGCGAAAGAGTGTGTTTTCCCGGTCCCGGTCTGGGCGATCCCAATAATATCTTTAGCCTGGATCGCAATCGGAATGGCTTTTAACTGGATCGGGGTGGGTACTTTAAATTTAATCCGCTCAAGAATCTCCAGGATCTTAGGCGCTGTGCCCATGCCGTAAAAGCTCGGTACAGGCTGTTTAGGCGCTTGAGCAAGATTATCCGGGTTGATTGATCTATGTGGCATTATTCTTGGCCTTTTTTAGATATTGTTTGCAGTTAACCTCGCCTAAGTGAATATGGCAAAAAAGTTCGTGGTTGTAGATACTTAAGATATGCTTGCAGTGAGGGAACTTACATCTCCTGCCTTTATAAGAAGTTTTAACTTTGATTCCCATTTTACCTCCAATAAAAAAACCGTAAAAGTTAGTAGTCTTCCTTTACGGTTTAAGATTTTCTAATCTTTTAATAATCTTTTACATTATAACACATTATAGGAATTAAGCAACAACAATTAGCAAGGGAAACTGTTTCCGACTTGTTCGGGACAATGGGTCAAGGTTAACTTGACAACATAGGGGGGGCACATAGAGGGACAGGCCCCCTTATTGTAATACCATATAATACAATATGTTTTGGAAAATCAGTTTGCATTTTTAAAGAATAGGATAAATAGTAAAAAGTGCAAAGCGCATTAATTTAACTATTATATCCAACAACGAGTTAGAATAAAGGGACCTGTCCCCGATTTTGTTTTGTAAGGAAGCTGGCTTTAAGCAGGCCTTCGTTCCATTCGCCAAGTGGCGTAGAATCCCAGACAATCCCGCCGCCAATACCCATTTCTCCGCGCCCATCTTTTATTAAAAGAGTCCGGATCGGCACATTAAAGAAGAGGTCTTTTTCAGGAGTGATATATCCGATCGCGCCGGTATATATCCTGCGTTCTTCAGGCTCGATTTCTTTAATGATCTCCATGGCTCGGATCTTTGGCGTTCCTGTTACTGAGCCAGATGGAAAGATGGACTTAAAAAGCCCATACAAAGAAATATTATTATCCATTTTACCTGTAACAGTCGAAGTCATCTGAAAAAGAGTTTTATATCCGGTTACATCAAAAAGTTTGGGAGCCCGTATGTCAGTTCCTATTCTACCCAGGTCATTTCTTAAAAGGTCGGCGATCATCAGATTTTCGGCCCGGTTTTTCCTGTCAAACTTGAAGCGTATCCTACGGCAAAAATCGCTTGCCGGGTTTATCCCGCGCTGCCATGTTCCTTTCATCGGTTTGGTAATGACGCGCCTGCCGGTTTTTTTGATAAACATTTCGGGAGAAAGGGATAGTATCTTGAATTCATTTGTTTCTAAGTAGGCTGGATAAGGCACTGGTTGTTCATTTAAAAGAGTATTGTAGAGATGGAAAGTATCTCCGGAGAACTCAAATAATAATTTTAGGCAGTAAGTTATCTGATAAACATCGCCTTTTGCTATGCTGCTGCGTATAGCATGAATATTGGAAAAATATTTTTCCCGAGAGATATTAAGGCAGGGGTTACTGATTCTTTCTTTTCGACGGGATTTATCAAAATAAGGCTTAAAAATAGACGGCTTAGCGTAAGCACCCAGATAAATAAGCGGAAATTCGTAGTTTTTATTCTCTCTTAGTTTTTCTTCAAAACAATAGCCTGCCTCGTAAGATAAAAAACCTGCCAGGTAATAGTTTTTTTTAAGCGCGGCCTCCATATCCGTAAAGCAGCTGTCAAGTTGCGCGGGTTGATTACAGCGGATAATGAAATGCGGGTCCTGGAATAAGATCGGTTTTTTCTCGAATTGGATTATTATTTTCATATTCTTCATTGCAGGCCCAGGTGCCCCGCTTATTACCAGTCCAATTTAAAAGCCGCATAAACATAATTGAATATGGAAATTATTTTAATGCGCCAGGTATTTAATGGTTACATAACCGCCAATGATCCCAGCAACAAAAAGGATTGATATCAGATCAAAATACTTCTCTATAAGACTGCTGATTTTATCGCCAAAAAGACGCAATAACCCTGATACTAAAAAAAACCTTCCTGCCCTACCAAGAATCGACGCAACAATCAAGGTAGGAATAGAAATTTTAAAAAGGCCGGCAGCAATCGTAAAAACTTTATATGGTATCGGTGTAAAAGCGGCTGAAAAAACAGCTATAAGCGCGTTATCTGCATACATCCTGCCGACAATTTCAAATTGTTTTTCTAAATGATAGAATGATAGGATCATTTTACCAAAAGTTTCAAACAAGCTCCAGCCTATAAAATAACCGAACAGCGCCCCTAGAACTGATCCAATGGTAGAAATAAGCGCATAGTGGAACCACTTCGCGCGCTGGACAATCACCATCGCAATCAACAAAACGTCCGGAGGAATGGGGAAAAATGAACTCTCGATGAATGCTATGATAAATAGGGCAACCTGGGCTTGGGGGGTTTTAGCCCAATGAAGAGTCCAATCGTACAATTTACGCAATAACTTTGAAGGGAATCCTAAAACAGCCCTGGCTGCGGCAATAAAAAGCATTTGATTCTTTCCTAGAAAGTTTATGCTTACGAAGCAAAAAAATGGGGTCCCTCTCGCATGAACCGAGGGGAAACCTCTCTGAATTCACTAGGGCAATTATAGACTGAATACCTTGATATATCAAGAATATTTTGCCTTTAGAGAGGCTATTTCCTCGCTAAGCATGTCCGAAATGTCAGGTAATTCTTGACGGGAAATTGCGTAACTATTTGACGAGTGAATAGATGTAAAATGTCCTCCTCTTTTAGGTGGACATAAGGTTCCTTATCACTTCTTAACCTTATAAACTACTTATATTTTCTGCACCGATCGGTTTTCGCACCTAAACCAATTCTGTGTCCGTAAGCAGAATTTCACTAACATCAACATAACCGGCACCTCAATCAAAACGCCCACAACTGTCGCCAGAGCAGCTCCCGATGAAATCCCGAAAAGCATAGTCGCTGTGGCAATAGCAACTTCAAAGTGATTACTTGCACCAACCATTGCCGAAGGAGCAGCATCCTCATATCTTAATTTCATTTTCTTTGCCATCCAGTATGTGATTGTAAAAATAAAACAAGTTTGGATAAAAAGTGGAATTGCAATCCATAGAATCGTTAATGGCTGAGCAAGGATAATCCTACCCTTGAATGAGAATAAAAGCACAAGGGTAAATAAAAGAGCGATAATTGAAACAGGGTTCAATACATGAAGGAACTTCTCATTAAACCACTCAATACCTTTATATGACACAACCCACTTCCGTGTAAAATATCCTGCTACAAGAGGCAATGCTACATAAATAACAATTGATAATAATAACGCCTGCCAGGGGACAGGCATTCTTCCGACACCCAAAAGAAATCCCCCTAAAACTCCGTAAAGTAAAAGCATAGTCAGGGAATTAATAGCCACCATAACTAGCGTATGGCCGTCATTACCCTTAGCCAGAAATCCCCATACCAAAACCATCGCTGTGCAAGGAGCAATACCCAACAAAATACATCCGGCAAAATAACTACGCCATAAAGGCACCTGTAACATCTTTAAACCTTCACGCATAACAACTGTTCCCGCGCCATGAATAGAACCCAACAGCCAATCCGCTCCAGGTGGCAATTTAACAAAATCTACCGCCTCCGCTCCTATTAATCCTTTAAACACAATTCCCAGAAAAAAGTAAGCAATAGCATACATGGTAAATGGCTTTATTGCCCAATTAACAAATAATGTCAATCCAACCGGTTTTGGCGACTTTCCAGCTTTTATAACCTCGGCAAAATCAATCTTCACCATTATAGGATACATCATAAAAAACAAGCAAATTGCAATTGGTATTGAAACAACCAAAGCGCCATTGACATAAATTGAAAAGCCATCAAGAAATTTTGCCGCACCAGGAACAACCTTGCCAATCAATACACCTAACGCAATACAAACAAAAACCCACAGTGTAAGATATTTATCAAAGAAACTTAAACTTCTTTTTTTGCCAATGCTTATTTCCATATTAATCCCTTGTTACATTAAAAAATTTTTAACCAATATATCCCGATATAATATAACCCGACTACAATAAAAATCACTCCAGTTACTTTTCTCATATAATATTCTAACTTAGTCAGGCGATGGAACCAAAAACTTAACGACTTTACGCTTAAAGCAATTCCCACAGCAAATAGTAACACTGGTAATCCTGTTCCTATGCCATAGATAAAAGGTAAAATAACCCCCATCTTAGACTTAAGCGCTAAAGGGATCAAGCTCCCGAAGAAAATAGCCGCGGATACAGGACAAAAGACTAACGCAAAGATTAATCCTAAAATAAAAGCCCCTCCTATTCCTGATCCAACAAGTTTATCTTGCAGTTTCTTAGAAAAAGTAAGCTTAGGGATACTTATTTTAAAAATATCTAATAAAACTAAACCCGTAATGATTAATATCGGACCGAATGCTTTGTTCATATATTTCTGCAACAAATTCGCCAATACCGGCACGCTCAAAAGGGAACTTATTATAATCCAACCTAACAGCGCATAAGAAAACGTCCTGCCGACGGTATAGACAAAACCTGAAATAAAAACTGTTTTAGGATTAACGATCTTCTTAGCCAGGAAAGAAATTGCAGCTATATTGGTAGCTAACGGACAAGGACTAACTGAAGTTAATATACCCAACCAAAACGACGAAATAAATCCAATAAAAATATGATCCATTATGATTCCTTTAAGAAATTAGCAACCTCTTCTTTAATATATGCGATAAACTTATCCTTGTTACCTACAAGTTCCCAGATTTTATTAAGATTCTTTGACTTTACTTCCTTGCCATCTTTAACTAAAGATAAAACCAGCGCTTTAGTATAAAGCTGATAATCGTTAATAAAGTGTGCGCTACCTTTCTCTTCAATATTAATAACCTTAAACTCAAGTTCCCCAGAAGCAAGCTCGGATTTAAAATTACCCTCTATTGCTTCTTTTGAATACTGCTCCAACTTGTAGCAAGTAGAACAACGCATGGAACCATGAAAATAATATGCATATACTTTTTCAGCCGCTGACTTATCTGCAGCAAATAAAATTCCAATAAACCCAAAAATACAGAAAACTAAAAATAATTTTTTATACATACGAACTCCTCTGATGCTTTCCTATATCTTTTTTGGCCTTTGTCTCTCTTTGTTCTATTTTACAACAGCCACCCTCAATTCTTATGGCCTTAATATTTACAAGTGCATCTGCTATTTTTTTGTGCGCTGCACAGATAATCCGTGAAAAAGTAGGCCTAGAAATCTTCATGAGCTTTGCGGCATTTACATGTTTTAATTCTTCAAGGCAAGCCAAACGCACTGCTTCAAATTCATCCAAAGTTAAATAAACACCCTCCACTTTATCCAATGGCTTGCAAAGAGGTCTAAAACATCTCTCTCCTGGTAAACATTTAATCCATCTTGTTTTCTTTGGCCTCATGAATAAATCCCCGTATTATGAGCATATGCTCATAATAATTTTAACATATTTCTTTATTCGGTCAATGAAAATTAATACGAAGCTGGTTTAATTAAGAGGTATTCCCGGTGAGGACGGGCAGTAATATTGAACAAGAGGACGACCTCTCCGTATACAGCTATTGCTGGATTTGAGAGTTTTCCCTCGCCGGAATGTTAGAATTTATGCGATAAAACCTGCCTCTCTACCTGTTTATAAAAAGCTGTTTGCAGGGAGAGGAATTAGCCTATTTTGTGGCTCGGCAGGCTCGCCACTTGCGATACTAGTCGCGAGATTTCGCTAATGTGGCGAGTTCTTCATAACAGCCTTTGATCAGGGCGAGCTTCTTAACGCGAGACCAATTCTTGATCTGTGCTTCGCGCTTTAATGCTGCGGATTGAGTAGGATGAGATTCTTGGTAAACTAATTTAACTGGAGTACGGATTCGGGTATAACTGCCGCCGGATTTCTGGTTATGTGCTAATACTCGTCGAGGTATATCGGTAGTTACACCGGTATACAGTGAATCGTCAGAGCAGCGGATAATATATAAATACCACATTAAATCCTCGCTTGTGGTTCGGCGCGCTCGCCTGAAGTAAGCAAGGGCTCGCTTGCTCACCACATACCGAGCAAGAAAAAACCTCTCCACAGTTTAACTATAGAGAGGTTTTTCCGCGTCGAGGTATGGGGTAACCTTTGGTATATACTTCGAACTTATTGTATATCCCAGGACCCCCTTAGTCAACTTAAAGATGTTTCTTCTTGCCCCGCCCGCTAGGCCGCGGGCTCAGTTGTGCCCCGTTTCACCGCTTTGGCCCCGGTAGGCCGGGGCCTGCGCTGGGCGCTCGCTAGGCCGCTCGCTTCTTGCTTTTGTCTTGTGTGTACACGTTGGGAGATGCGTTGACACTTCCACATTGGTAGGAGTGTCAATTTTATCATAAGTTAACCTTTTTGGACAAGTTGTTTTATCTAGTAATACTTCAATAGG